>JAJYIC010000153.1 GCA_021790295.1 Pseudomonadota bacterium
CCGGCGCAGCCCCGAGATCATCCACGGGCTCGACAACCTCATCCAGAACGCCGTGCAATTCGCCCGGCGCGAGGTCAGCGTCACCACCGATTGGGACAGGACGACGATCACGGTCGAGGTCAGCGACGACGGCCCGGGATTTCCGAGCCATCTTCTGGCTCGCCTCGGCGAACCTTACCTGTCGACGCGAGCGGGCGCGTCCGGGCACATGGGGCTCGGCATCTTTATCGCGCAAAGCCTTCTCGAACGCAGCGGCGCGCGCGTGAGCTTCGAAAACCTGCCGGAGGGCGGCGCGCATGTTGAGATTTCCTGGGAACGTGCCAAACTGGAAGCGCTCGATCACCCTCCCGCGGCCGCGGCGAGGGCGTATGGGTTTGGATAAAGAGGAATTGGACACGAGTCCGATGCGAAGGCGAAAAGGATGAGCACGATCGATCGGTTAGGCCCCGGCGAGGGGCGTCAGAACAAGCTCCTCGGTCTTCCCGATTCCGAGCGCACGCTCCTCATCGTCGACGATGACGCGCCCTTGTGCCAGCGCCTCGCGCGCGCCATGGAGCGGCGCGGCTTTATCGTAACGACCGCCGACAGCGTCGCCTCCGGCGTCGCCGCCGCAAGCGAAAACCCTCCCGCCTTTGCCGTCGTCGATCTGCGCCTCGGCGATGGCCGCGGGCTCGACATCGTCACGGCTTTGCGCAAGGCCCGCCCCGCCGCCCGCATCATCATGCTGACCGGCTACGGCAACATCGCCACCGCCGTCGCCGCGGTCAAGGCGGGGGCCATCGACTATCTGCCAAAACCGGCCGACGCCGATGCGGTCGAGGCGGCCCTCCTCGCAGGGGAAGACCGCCCGCCCGAACCGCCCGAAGACCCGATGTCCGCGGACCGCGTGCGCTGGGAGCATATCCAAAGGGTTTTCGAACTGTGCGACCGCAATGTTTCGGAGACGGCGCGGCGCCTCAAAATGCACCGGCGGACGTTGCAGAGGATCCTCTCGAAACACGCCCCGCGCAGTTGAACCGGCGACTGCCCGCCCGGCCGGCGCGGCCCGCCCGCGGGCGCCTTTCAGCTTTTTTCGCTTTCGCGGCGCAGGAAGCGATAGATGGCGGAAAAGTCGCTCGCGCCCGCCCCTTCATCGACAAAAATCTGATAAAGGTTCGCGGCGGCGGCGCCGAGTGGGTTGGCGGCAGAGGTTGCGAGCGCCGCCCCTTCGGCGAGACGCAGGTCTTTCAGCATCATCGCCGCCGAAAACCCCGCCTTGTACCCGCGATTGGCGGGCGACGAAGGAACCGGTCCCGGCACGGGGCAATAACTCGAAAGAGACCAGCACTGGCCCGAAGAACGCGAGCTGACGTCGAAAAGCGTCTGCGCGGAAAGCCCGAGCCTTGCGGCGAGAGAGAAGGCTTCGCACACGGCAATCATGGAGACGCCGAGGATCAGGTTGTTGCAGATCTTGGCCGCCTGGCCGTTGCCGGCGGGGCCGCAAGGAACGATGGTCTTCCCCATCGCCGCGAGGAGAGGCTCGGCGCGGGCGAAAGCGGCGGCGGCGCCGCCGACCATAAAAGTAAGGCTTGCGCTTTCGGCGCCCGCGACCCCGCCCGAGACCGGCGCATCGAGCATCTCGAAACCGGCCTCGGCGGCGCGGGCGGCAACAAGGCGGGCGCTTTCGACATCGATCGTCGAGCAATCGAGGAGAAGCGCCCCGGCTTTTGCCCGGGCGATCACCCCGTCGCCGCCGAGATAAACCGCGCGCACCTCCTGCCCCGCCGGCAGCATCGTCATCACGACTTCGCCCGCCGCCGCCGCCGCCGCCGCATCTTTTGCCACCTTCCCACCCTTTTCGGCAAAGCGTTCGCGCGCCTGCGGCAGGATATCGAAACCCGTCACGTGATGCCCGGCTTTCAAAAGGTTCGCCGCCATCGGCGCGCCCATGTTGCCGAGACCGATAAAGCCGATTGCCGCCACTCCTTTTCTCCCTCTTCTCTGCTCGTTCAGGGGAAGGAAAGCTCCTCCTCTCCGATCGTCGCGAAATAGGATTGGACGCCCTTTTCGTCGATTTCGGCAAGGCTGCCCGGACGCCACGAGGGTTTCGCGTCCTTGTCGATGACGACGGCCCTCACCCCTTCGTAAAAATCATGGGCTTCGAGCACATGGCGCACCATGCGGTATTCGAGAGAAAGCGCCTCTTCGATCTCGAAACCGCGGCCGATCTCGAGCTGCCGCAGGGTGATCTTGAGGCTCGAAGGGGATTTTGCGAGAAGGCGCGCCCGCGCTTCTCGCGCCCAAAGCGCAAATGCGCCTGCGTCCCTTTCCTCGCGTTCGAGGGCGTCGAGGATCGCTTCGACGCTTCCGCCGCAGAAAGTGCGATCGATCACGCCCTGGAGGAGCGCCAAAGGGGCCGGCCCCGGGTCTGCGGCAAAGCGATCGAGCGCCGCCCTAACCTGGCGATCCTCATTTCCCTCAACCCAGGAAATGCGCTCGATTAGGGCGACGAAATCCTCGACGCGCTCTTGCGGCAGGAAATGCGTCGCAAAACCGCAGTAAAGCGCGTCGGCCGCCTGGAGCCGTGCGCCGATAAGGGCGAGATAAAGGCCGGTGCGGCCCGGAGCGCGGTTCAAAAACCGGCTCGCCCCGACATCGGGGAAAAGACCTATCCCCGTCTCGGGCATGGCAAAAAGGGTCTTTTCGGTGGCGAGGCAAAAAGAGCCGTTGACCGACATCCCCGCCCCGCCGCCCATGGTGAGGCCGTCGATGATCGCGAGATAGGGTTTTCTGAAGCGGTGAACCGCGCGGATCACCTTGTATTCCTCGGCGAAAAAGCGCGCCGGGAGGAGCCGATCGCCGCCGACGCCGAAAGCGGCCTCGTAGAGCGCGCGCAAATCACCCCCGGCGCAAAAGGCGCGCCCGCCGAGGCCTCGGATCGTCACCGCATGGATCGTCCGGTCTTGCCCAAAACGCGCGAGAACAGGCCCGATCTTGCGGTAGTTGTCGAGCGAAAGCGCGTTCAACGCCTGCGGCCGGTTGATGAGGATCCGCCCCACCCCGCCCGCGCAGGAAAAAAGGACCTCCTCCTCGATTGCCCTCCCGCTCACTCGGACAGAAGCCTTCTCGCGATGATGACGCGCATGATCTCGTTTGTTCCTTCGAGGATCTGGTGAACGCGAACATCGCGCAGATAGCGTTCGAGAGGGAGGTCTTTCAGATAACCCGAGCCGCCGAAAAGCTGGAGGGCTTCGTTGCAGATGCGAAAGCCGGCGTCGGTCGCAAAGCGTTTGGCCATGGCGCAGAGAAGGGTTGCCTCCTTCTCGCCGCGATCGAGGCTGAAAGCCGCGCGGCGCAGCAGCAGACGGGCCGCTTCGAGTTCGGTCGAAAGATCGGCGAAGGTGAACTGCAAAGCCTGGAAATCGGCAAGCCGCCGGCCGAACTGGCGCCGTTCGAGAAGATGCCCGCGGGCCCTTTCGAGAGCCGCGCGCGCCGCGCCGAGAGAGCAGGCGGCGATCGAAAGCCGCCCGCCGTCGAGCGCGGACATCGCCACCCTGAAGCCTTCGCCTTCGGCGCCAAGCCGGTTTTCGGCGGGAACGCGGCAGTTTTCGAAAAACACCATCGCCGTCGGCTGGGTGTTCCAGCCGAGCTTTCTTTCCTCTTTGCCAAAGGAAAGTCCGGCGCTTCCCTTTTCGACAATAAACGTCGATATGCCCTTTGCCCCTGCGCCTCCGGTGCGCGCCATCGTCACATAAACCTGGCTCACCCCCGCGCCCGAGATGAACGCCTTCTGGCCGTCGAGAACGTAGTCGCCGCGTTGCCGCCGGGCGCGGGTTTTGAGAGAGGCCGCATCCGAACCGCTTTCGGGTTCGGTCAGGCAATAGCTGGCAAAATGCTCCATGCTCGCCAGCTTTGGCAGGAAACGCGCGCGCTGCTCCTTCGACCCGAAGCGGTCGATCATCGAGGCCGCCATGTTGTGGATCGAGAGATAGGCGGCCGTCGAGACGCAGGCGCTCGCCAATTCTTCGAATATGATGGCGGCGTCGAGGCGCCTGAGGCCGCTGCCGCCGAATTGCGGGTCGAGAGTGATGCCGCCGAAACCGAGAGCCGCCGCGCGCCGCAAGGCGGCGACGGGGAACTCGTGGCGCTCGTCCCAACCGGCCGCCAGAGGCGCCCAATCTTCCTCGGCAAAGCGCCGCGCGGCCGCTTCGAACGCCTTTTCCTCATCCGAAAGCGCAAAATCCATGAGAGTGAGATTATGGGCTCCCCCGCCCGGGGGCAACGGGGCTGCGGCAGGGATCGAGGCCCGCCTCCGCTTGTTCCTCGATGGCAAGGGCGGCCGTTTCGCCCTCTTTCAGCGCCGCGGGAAAAGTGGGCGCAGAGCGGGCCCCAACCCCTTCGCCTCTTCCCTCACGATACGCTTATGCGCGCCACCCTCTTATTCTCCGGCAAAGGATAGGGCGGAGGCGCGGCTTTCGCGCTCGTGCCTCGCAAAACTGGCGGCGTAAAGACCGAGATAGGCGGCCTGAAACCCGCCCGCCAGGAGAAACGGCGCGGCAAACCAGCCCGCATCAAAAAACAGCCCCGCAAAAAGAGGCCCGAACGCTCGCGGAACCGACACCGAAAGCGAATTGAGGCTTGCCGCAAAGCCTCTGCGGCGCGAGCCGACGAGGGCGATGCTGAGCGCCTGCCTCACCCCGTTCGTGCCGCGGTTGAAAAGCGAGCGCAGCATCTGCAACGCCGCCGCGGCCGGCAACGCGGGCGCCAAAGGCAAGGCCATCAAAAGCCCGATGCCGACAAGCCTCATGCCGACCACGACCGGGACGATGCCGTGCTTTCTCGCAAGCCTGCCGGCCAGCACCGAAGCGGCGGCCGAAAGGAGAAACCCGGCCGCCATGACAGGCCCGACGAGCGCCGGCCCGGCGCCGAAACGCTGCGCAAACCAATAGCTGATCATCGGACCCGAAAGGCCGATCCCGGCCCCTTGCGCGAGGTTTGCCGCAACCAGCCGCAGCAACAGCCGGTTTTCTTGCCGCGAGCCCTCGGGGCTCGCCGCTGGCGCGGGATTTGCGCTTTGCCGCCCGCGCCGGGCCCCTGCCGCATCCGGGACGCGCAGCATCAGGCCTATCGAGAGGAGAGAGGTGAAAAGAGCGAAGGCGAAGAGAGGCCGAAAGGAAAGAGCCCCGGGCAGCCAGGGCGTCAAAAAGGCGGGCAGAACGGCAAGAAGCGCGCCCGCCGCGTGGCCCGCAAACCCGGCCGCGGAATTGAGGCTGTAAAGGCGGACCCACTCTACGCGCGGCGCCCTATGCGCAAGCCAGGACTTTTCAACCGCCCCGAACGGTCCGGCGCTGCCATTGCCGCCGCGGCCGTATTGGCCGAGAAAAGTCGCCCCCGAAATGAGGATCGGATTGCTCGTCGCAAGCGCGACGAGCGCAGCGACGATGCGGCCCGCCTCGAAACCGAGGATGAGGCGTTTGCACCCGAGGCGGTCGCTGAGAGGCCCCAAAATCAGGGTCAGCACCATTCCGGCCGCCATGGAAAGGGTCAGCAGCGCCCCGATCTCGGCTCCCGACCAATGAAGCGTCCGCAAGTAAAGGGCGAAATCGACGACGAGCGCGCCTTGGCTGAGGCTGCGCACGCCGCGCACGAGAATGAGGAGGCGAGCGCCCGCGCCCGCTTGCGGCGGCAGACGCGGCATCACCCGCCCCGCCGCGAAAAGAGCCTGCCCGCCGGCGCGGGAAATCCGCGGTCGCGAGCCTCAAAGAGGCGCTGTGGCATTTTAGAGGCAGAAGAAGCGGGGCTCTGAGGCAGCGACGGGGTCCTTTCTTAGAGAAATCCAGGCTTCGATACGGTTTTTGGCTGACGCGACGCTGACGCCTCGCAAAGGGAGGATCGGCCGCCCCCGCGGCGCCGGTCTTTGCGAAGAAATTTTCCTCCGCGCGTCAGCGTCGCGTCAGCGCTCTCTCTTTATCGGATTGCCGCAACAAGAGGAACCAATGGAGGCACCGTTCCATGACTGTTTCGCTTCGCTTCAACCCGAGGGCCGTCCCCGAGCCCGGCCAGACGGCGCCGATCGCGAGCGAACGCCTCGCCCGCGCCAAGACTTCCTACGCCGTCCGCCGCGTCCTTTTGGGGAAAGCGCGCGCGCTTTTGCGCCAGGCCCCTCCCCGCCCCGGGGATCTGGTCCTCGCACGGGTGGCCGCGCTCGGCCAGCATCAGCATCTCGAAAGCGTCACCGGCAGGCGGGTCAAGCTGTGGCCGGGCGACGAAATCGTCCTCGCTTACGGCAATCGCTATGCGCCCGACCAGTACGAGGCTTTCGTCCCCGAGGATCTCGGTTCCTGCCATCTCGTCGCCGGGGGCGGGATCGCCGCGCGCGTGCGTTCCCGTCACGGCGCCATTCGCCCGGCGACGACGATCGAGCCTCAAGGTCTTCTCGTCGAGGACA
>JAJYIC010000154.1:0-5582 GCA_021790295.1 Pseudomonadota bacterium
GATCTATGCGCGGCATGGCTTTTGCGCCGTCTGCGGCGCCCGAAGCCAGCTCGCCGCGGGCGGCTCAAAACGGCGCTGCCCGGCCTGCAAAGCCCATCATTTCCCGCGCCTCGATCCGGTGGTGATCATGCTCGCGGTGCGGGGCGAACGCTGCCTTCTCGGCCGCAATCGGCGCCGCGCCGGAAACCGCTTTTCCTGCCTTGCCGGTTTCGCCGAACCGGGGGAAGGCCTCGAAGAGGCGGTGCGGCGCGAGGTTTTCGAAGAGTCGGGGATCCGCATCGGCCGCGTGCGCTATCTCGCTTCCCAGCCTTGGCCCTTTCCTTCGAACCTGATGATGGGCTTTCTTGCCGAGGCGCTGACCGAAGATATCAGGGTCGATGCGCAAGAGCTTGCCGAAGCTCGCTGGTTCGAACGCGAAGAGGTGCGCGAGATGGTGGCGCGCGCCGCCGCCAACGAGACCGAAGGGGAGCGCGCCTCTCTGCCGGGGCCCGTCGCGATCGCCCACCAGATCTGCCGTTTGTGGTCGAACGCGACCCGGTCGCTTTGAACGAAAAGCGGTTGGCGGGGCCGATGATGGAGAGGACGACCGCGATCGTCACCGGAGCGAACCGGGGCATCGGGCTCTTTACGGCTCTCGCTCTCGCAGAGAGAGGGATGGAGGTGGTCCTCGTCGGCCGCGACCCGGCCCGCATCGAGGCCGCCCGCCGCTTTGTCGCCGAACGCGCAGAGCGCGCGCAAAAGGGAGAAAGCGGCAGCCTTTTTACCGCCCTTGCCGATTTTTCGAGCCTCGAAGAAGTGCGCCGCCTCGCAGACGCGCTATTGCGCGCTCATCCTCGCATCTCTCTTCTCGTCAACAATGCCGGGATCATGTCGAGGCGTTTCCGCCGCTCCGCCGAGGGATATGAATTGACCTTTGCCGTCAACCATTTGGCGCCCTTTCTTTTGACCAATCTTCTGCTCGATCGACTGAAGGCGAGCGCCCCCGCGCGCATCCTCACCGTTGCCTCCGAAGCCCATCGCGGCGCCCGCCTCGATCTTTCTTTGATCGACGCGCCGAAACCCTTCGCCATCCTCAAAGCCTACGGCCGTTCAAAGCTTTGCAACATTCTCTTCACCCGCGAACTGAGTTTGAGGCTCGCCGGTACCGGCGTCGTTGCGGCGGCTCTTCACCCGGGGGTTGTGGCGACCGGGATCGCCGATCAGGGCGGCCTCGTCGGCCTTGGCTGGCGACTCGCAAAGCCCTTTATGCTGAGCCCCGAAAAGGGGGCGGAGACTTCGGTTTTTCTCGCCACCACTCCCGATCCCGCGCCCTTTGCCGGCGCTTACGTCGTCGGCAGGGCGGCGGTCGAACCCGACCCCGCGGCGCGCGACCAAGGTCTCGCCCGCAGGCTCTGGGAGGAAAGCGCCCGGCTTACGGGTCTTTCCGGCCCCTTGCGCAGCCGCCAAGGTTGATAACCGCTAATAACCGCGCCGCCGATCGACGCGGTGAAGGAGAGGCTTTCCCGCGCGCAGGCGGCGGATGTTTTCGACGACGCTCTTTGCGGCGATCTCGGGGATGGCGGCGCTTGCACAATGCGGCGTGATCAGCACCCCTTCCATCGCCCAGAACGGGTGCTCGGCAGGCAAAGGCTCCTCTGCGAAAACGTCGAGCGTCGCCCCGGCGATCTGGCCTTCTTCGAGCGCCCGCAAAAGATCGGCCTCGACGACGGTTTCGCCGCGCCCGCAACTGACGAGCCTTGCCCCGCGCGGTAGGAGGTAAAGAAGATCGCGGTCGAGAAGCCCCCGCGTCGCCGCGGTCAAAGGCAAAAGGTTGACCAGGATATCGGTGCGGGCGAGAAAAGAGGCGAGGCTATCGCGTCCGGTAAAAGAGGAGACCCCGGGGATCCTTTTCGGCGAACGCGACCAGCCGGCGACGTCGAAACCCTGTTCGGCGAGACAGCGCGCCGCCCCGCCTCCGAGCAAACCGAGCCCCATCACCCCGACCCGGCTCTCCCTTGCCCGGCGCGGAAAGCGATAGTCCCAGCGCCGCTCCCGCGTCGCCCTTTCGAAGGCGGGGATCTCTGAGTGATGGCGCAAAACCGCATGAAGAACGTAAAGATTCATCGTCTCTGTCATTCCCGCTTCGCCGAGGCGCACGATCGGGATCGAGGGCGAAAGCGCCCTCTCTTCGAGAAGGCGATCGACCCCTGCCGCAAGCGAGATGACAAGGCGCAAACGCGAAAGGCGGGAAAGTTCACCCGCGGGCGCCTTCCAGACGAGCGCCGCCTCGATTTCCGCGGGGTCACCGAGATCGGGAGAAACGCGGATCTCCAATTCCGGCATCAGGGCGAGAAGTGCCAGCGACCAGGCAAGGGGATCGTCTTCGGGGCTCGAAAACAAAAGCGCGCCCGCCATCGCCATGCCTCCCTTCTCTTTCTTCCCCTTTAGAGCATGAAGGGGCGTAGCGCGAAAACCCCGCGCGGGGCGGCGGCTTTCGCCTTCAAAGCGGCGCGCAGAAAGCGTGATATCGTTGCGCCTCGGGCAAGGAGCGAAAGGGAAGCGAGGATGAACCGGATCGATCTCGAAGGACGGGTAGCGATCGTCACCGGAGGCGCGCGCGGCATCGGCAAGGCGATCGCGCAACGCCTTTCGGCTTCCGGAGCGCGGGTCGCGATCTGGGACTCTGACGCCGCCGAGGCGGCAAAAACGGCAAAGGCGATAACGGAATCGCGTTCCTTTCCCGCCGATGTCACCCTCCCCGAAGGGATCGAGAAAGCGCTGAGAGAAACCCTCGACACGCTCGGCCCGCCCGACATCCTCGTCAACAATGCCGGCATCTCGGGGCCCAATTTTCCTCTCGTCTCTTATCCGCCCGCGGAGTGGCGGCGGGTCGTCGAAGTAGACCTTTTCGGCACCTATTATTGCTGCCGGGCGGTGCTGCCGGTGATGGAAAAGCGCGGTTACGGCAGGATCGTCAATATCGCCTCGATCGCGGGCAAAGAGGGAAACCCCAACGCCTCGGCCTATTCGGCGGCGAAAGCGGGGGTCATTGCGCTGACCAAATCGCTCGGCAAGGAATTGGCAGGCAGCGCAATTCGCGTCAATTGCGTGACCCCGGCTGCGGCCCGAACCGACCTTTTCGCGCAGATGAGCGAGGCGCAGATCGATTACATGCTGGCGAAGATTCCGATCGGCCGCTTTGCTCTCGTCGAGGAGATTGCCGCCCTCGTCGCCTGGCTTGCTTCGGAAGAATGTTCCTTTTCGACCGGCGCGGCTTTCGATCTTTCAGGCGGCCGGGCGACCTATTAGCCTGCTAGCGCCGGGCGTCTGGCGATTGGCTCCTAGCCGGAGCGGGCTCGCTTGCCCCGCCCCGCCCTTTGTTCGAGATAAAGGATCGCCGCTTTCAGTTGGGCGTCCTTTTTGGTGCCGATGAGGATCGGTTTGATCGGGCGCCGTTCGGATCCTGCGGCCTTGCCCGCGCGACCGGGGGCGCCCGCCTTGCTTCCCGGCAAAGGCCCGGTGTTCTTGAAGGCGCCGAAAAGGTCGCGCTCATGGGTGATCATGGCGTTTGCCACCTGCTCGTCTTTCGGCAAGGGAACGATGATGTTGGGCTCGATCCCGCGATCCTGGATCGAGCGTCCCGAAGGCGTGTAGTAAAGGGCCGTCGTCAGACGCAAGGCCCCTTCGCTATCGAGAGGAATGATGCTCTGGACCGAGCCTTTGCCGAAACTGCGAGTCCCCATGATCACCCCCCTGCGGTGATCCTGCAACGCCCCGGCGACAATCTCCGAAGCCGAAGCGGAGGCGCTGTTGACAAGGACGACGAGGGGAACCCCGTGCAGCAGATCGCCGGAAAGGGGGGCCGTATAGGCGCGGTCGTCGTCCGCGTGGCGCCCGCGCGTCGTCACCACCGTACCGCCGTCGAGAAAATCACCGGCGACCGACACCGCCGCATCGAGAAGACCGCCCGGGTTGTTGCGCAGATCGAGGATAAAGCCGTTGAGACGGCCCCCGGCTTTGCGCTTGAGGCGCGCGATTGCCGCGCCGAGGTCGGGAGGCGTGCTTTCGACAAAAGAGGTCAAACGGGCGTAACCGATATGGTCCGGTTCGAGCGCCGATTTGACCGAGGCCACATGGATGACGGCGCGAGTGAGGATGACCGAGAACTGCGGCTTGCCTTTGCGGTCGATGGTCAACTTCACCCTCGTCCCGACCGCACCGCGAAGGCGCTCGACGATCTCTTCGGCATTCATCCCGGAAGTCGCCTGCCCGTCGATGCGGACGATCCGGTCCCCGGGTTCGATCCCTGCGGCTGCCGCCGGAGTCCCATCGATGGGGGCGATGACCTGCGGCACCCCCGCCTCGAGGGTGAGTTCGATGCCGATGCCGCCAAAGCGCCCTCGCGTGACGCTGACCATCTCTTTGTATTGACGTTCGTCGAGGTAGTCGGAATGGGGATCGAGCCGGGTCAGCATTCCTTTGAGCGCGTCTTCGGCGAGTTCCTTCTCCGTCACCTTTTTGACATAGGTCTTTTCGACCTCGCTCATGACCCTTTGCACGAGAGCGAGTTCGGCGCCCTTGCCGGGTTCGACCTTGGCGCCGGCGCCCGCCCCGTCGCAGCCGCCGACGGTCAAAACCAGAAGAAGCACGGCCGCCCTCGAGGCGGCGCTCAGCAGAAGAGAGGGAGACATCGGAAGAACTTTCACCGCCGAACAGGGACCCTTTTGAACCATGCGCGATCCGATACTAAAGCATCTGCCGCCTTCTAGGGAGGCGTCGCAGCGGCGCCCGGATTTCGGCCGCGTCCCGCCTTCAGGCGGCGATCAGACGATCGAGATCGGCCTCGTCGAAAACGTAGCGGGCGTTGCAAAATTCGCAGGTGACGGTGGCCGCGCCTTCCATGCGCATTTCGGCAAGAGTCTCGGCCGAGAAGCTTCTGAGGACCTCCTCGATACGCCGGCGCGAGCAACGGCAGCGCGCGACCAGTCTTTGCCGGCGGTAAACCCGCACCCCATCCTCGTGGAACAGGCGGAACAGAAGCCGCTCGGCCGGCAATCCGGGGTCGATCAGTTCGCTCGGCCGCACCGAACTCATCAGCACCATCGCCCGCCGCCAGGAATCTTCGAGATCGTCGGCGATGACCTCGAAGCCGCCGGCAGGAGAGAGGCGTTGCAGCATCAGCCCTCCGGCCCTCCAGGCTCGCTCTAAACCCGGCTTCCCGACGGCAAGCTGAAGCCCCGCCTCGATCCGTTCGGATTGCCGGAAATAATGCTGGGCGCATTCGCCGAGGGTGGCTCCGGAAAGCTCGACAAGCCTTTGATAACGCTCTCCTGTTTCGCCCTGATCGACGGTGAAGGCGATGACCCCGCGCCCCAACAGGCGCCGCGCAGGGGCGCTGCCCTTTTCAAAAAGCGCTTCGGCGCGAGCGGCGTCCTCGCAGTGGGCATAACCGCGCAACGCCCCTTCGCTCGAAACATCGGCGACGCAAAGGCGCACAGGCCCCTCGCCCTTGCTCTGCAACGTAAAGATGCCCTCGTATTTGAGGGATTTCGCCAAAAGGACGGCGAGCGCAACGGATTCGCCCAGAACGAAAGCGACAGGTT
>JAJYIC010000154.1:5592-6405 GCA_021790295.1 Pseudomonadota bacterium
GCGGCCATCGACGTTCAGCGACGAGCCGAGCAGCACCGTCAGCGCCGCCGCCTCGCCGACGGCGCGAGCCACCGGCGCCGGGTAGGCATGCCGCGCCAGGATGCGGTCGATCGCCGGACCGAGACGGAGAAGACGCCCGCGCAACTTTCCGGGGCCGACCGCAAAAGGCAAAACGAAATCGTCGTCGAGAAGCGCCGGCGACAGACTCACGCTTCCTCCGCCCGCGCGGAAGAGAGCGCGCGTTTCAGCCGAGACACCACAAAAGAATGCCCTTTTGCGCGTGCAGGCGGTTTTCCGCCTCGTCCCAAACCACCGATTGCGGCCCGTCGACGACCTCGCCCGAAACCTCTTCGCCGCGTTTGACCGGAAGGCAGTGCATAAAGATCGCATCGCTTTTGGCGTGGGCCATGAGGGCCCTGTCGACGCGGTAAGGGGAGAGAAGGTTGTGACGGCTCCCGCTCGCTTCCGCGCCCATCGACACCCAGGTGTCGGTAACGACGCAATCCGCCCCTTTGACCGCTTCGAGAGGGTCGCTCGTCATTGTGACGCGGCCGCCCTCCCGCCGCGCCCATTCGAAAAGCCGCGGCGGGGGCTGCAATTCTTGCGGACAGGCGAGGTGCAGCTCGAAATCGAAGCGCACGGCGGCGTGGATCCAGCTCGCCGCAACATTGTTGCCATCCCCGCACCAGCCGACGACGGTCTTCTGAAGCGGCCCCTTCTTTTCCTCCAAGGTCATCACGTCCGCCATCACTTGGCAGGGATGGGAAGCGTCCGTCAGGCCGTTGATGACGGGAACGGTCGCGAAATGGGCAA
>JAJYIC010000155.1 GCA_021790295.1 Pseudomonadota bacterium
GCGTTTTCAACCGCTACCCAAGGAGACTCCGATGGCTGAAGTTCCGGTGGAAGTGAAAAAGGCGCCCCCCGCACCGATGCGCAGGCCCGATCCGTGGAGATCCTTGCGCAACGAGATGGATCGGCTTTTCGACCGCTTCACGCGAGACTTCGATTGGCCGATGCTGCCGCGCATGTTCAATCTCGAGCCGTTCTCGTCGGAGGGCGGCGCTTTCGGGCTCTCGGCCCCTCCGGTCGAGGTCAGCGAAGACGCCAAGAGCTACAAGATCGCGGCCGAACTTCCCGGTCTCGACTCGAAGGACATCGAGGTCACGCTGGCCGGCGAGATGCTGGTCCTCAAAGGCGAAAAAAGGGCGGAAAAAGAGGAAAAGGGCCGCAACACCTATCACTCCGAACGCTCTTACGGCGCCTTTGAGAGAACCTTTCAAATCCCCGACGGCGTCGATCGCGACAAGCTTTCGGCGGAATTCGCGAAAGGCATCCTGACGATCACCCTGCCGAAAAAGCCGGAAGCGCAAAAGCCGCAAAAGCGGATCGAGATCAAATCGAGCTGAGCTTTTCCGAACCGCAAAAGGGCGCGGCAAGGAAGAAGACGGCCCTCATTTGCCGCAGAGCGCGAGAGAGCGCTGGCGGGGAGGGGCGCGCTCGCTAGAATGCCGGCTGCGCCCCTATGGCGAGGAGCCGGCGATGGTTAGTGATGCGCATGCCGCAGGCATGCTCGAAGCGGTGGGTCTTTGCCGGCGCCCGCTTTGGAAAAAGGTCAGCATCGAGATGCGGCCGAGCCTGCTTTGCCGCGGGCGCGGGGGCCTTTTCCGCGCGAAGCGGGGACTAGAAACAGAGCGCAAACGGGGATAGGGCGCGCGCATGAAAGCGCAGCGTCAACGGCGCCTTTGGCGCCTTCTCCTTGTCGGTCTCGGCGCCTCGGTCGTCCCTCTCGACACCGCCGTCAATATCGCCTTTCCCGCCATCACCGGCGGATTTCGCCTGCCGATCGCGATGATCCAGTGGGTGGTCATCGCTTATGTCCTCACCTATGCAAGCCTCCTTCTCTCCTTTGGCCGGATCGGCGACAGTTTCGGCCACGCCCGAGTCTTCCGCGCCGGGCTTTTGTGGAGCGTCCTCGCCTTCCTTCTTTGCGCGGCCGCGCCGAGCTACGGGTTCCTCCTCTTTTTCAGGGTCTTGCAAGGGATCGGCGCGGGGCTCGTCATCAGTTGCGCGCCGGCGCTGGTCACCGCCTTTTATCCCGACGAGAAGCGGGGCCGCGCGCTTGGCGTCTTCACCACGATGTTCGCTGTGGGCTCGGCCTTGGGCCCGCTTTTGGGCGGGGTACTCGTCGCGCTTTGGGGTTGGCGTGCGGTCTTCTGGTTCCGCGCTCCTTTGGCCCTTCTCTCTCTTCTTTTCTTGCGCGGCTTGCCGGCCGCGCGCGGGCGCCTCGGCGAGCCTGTCGACGTAGGGGGAACGCTTCTTCTCGCGCTCGCGCTCGGCGCAACCCTTCTTCTTCTCAACGAACGCGAGGGCGCGCAGAGAGCAGCGCTTCTGGCGCTCGCATTCCTCACTTTTTGCGCTTTCATCTTGTGGGAGCGGCGCGCCGCTCGCCCGGTCGTCGATCCCCGCGCCTTTCGCCATCCGGCCTTCCTTTTTGTCAATCTCGCTTCGGCCGCAGTCAACCTTGCCGCCTTTTCGGTCCTTCTTTTCGTTCCCTATTATCTCGTTCGCCTCACCTCTTTGCCGCTTGCCGCCGACGGGGCGGTGCTCGCCGTCTCGTTTCTGGGGATGATCCTTTCCTCGCCTTTGGGCGGCTTCCTTCTCGAACGCCTCGCCCCCCAGCGCCTTGCCGCCTGCGGCGCCGCGCTTTGCGGCGCGGGCCTTTTCCTTCTCGCAAACCTCGAGCCTTCCCGCGCTTTCGCCTGGCCTTTGATCCTTCTTTCCTTGCTGCTCGAAGGGGCCGGTCTCGGCCTTTTCCAGGTCGCCTCCATGGAAGTGGTGATGAGAACCTTGGCAGCGGGCGATCGCGGCGTCGCCGGAGGTCTTGCGATGCTGACCCGAACGATCGGCATCCTCGCCGGGGCAACTCTCCTTTCCCTTCTCTTTCACGCCGTCGAAAGCGCGGCGCTTGCCCGCGGCGCCGCGGCCACAAGCGCATTTCTCGCGGCATTCCGCACGAGCCTCAGGCTTTCGGCGCTCCTCTCGGCCGCTTTTGCCGGCCTCGCTTTTTTGCCGCGCGGCCGCGACTGAAACCGACGGGTGACAGAGGCTTCTTTGCGAACTATCTCTCTGGCGGGAGAAAAGAAAGGGGCCGAAGTTGGCGTCACGCGAAGGACCGGCGAAAGAGCCGGAGGCCGAAAGCGTCGAGACCGGGTTCGAATGCGCCAAACCCTTGCCCGCGGCGCTTCTTTACCGCCGCTGCGCGCTTTCGGATCTGCCTTTCGAGGTGGTGAGCGAACTTGCCGACGCGCCGGGGCTTATCGGCCAGGAACGCGCGGTCGAGGCCATCGCCTTCGCCGTCGCAATGCGGCGCAAAGGGTACAATCTCTATGCCCTCGGGCCCGCGGGCACCGGCAAACGCACCGTTGTCGAGGAACTGGTGCGGCGCCAGGCGGCAAATGAACCCACCCCTCCCGACTGGTGTTACGTCAACAATTTTGCCGAACCGCAAAAGCCTGCCGCCCTGAGCCTTCCGCCGGGGCGCGGGGCCGGGCTCAAAGAGGGGATGAAGGGTCTCATCGACGAGTTGCGCCAGGCTCTTCCCGCCGCGTTCGAACGCGACGATTACCGCGCCCGCCGCGAGGTCATCGACCAGCGTTTCAAAGAACGCAACGAAGAGGCGTTCAACGACTTGCAAAAGCGCGCCGAATCGCAAGGCATCACGCTTTTGCGCACGCCGATGGGCCTGGCCCTGGCGCCGCGGCGCGACGGCAAGGTCTTGACCCCCGAGATGTTCGAAGCCTTGCCCGAAAGCGAGCGCAGCCGCATCCAGCGCGACCTCGAAACCGTCCAAAACGAACTCGAAGCCTTGATGCGCAAGGTGCCGGAGTGGGAGCGCGAACACCGCGAGGCGGTGCGCGCGCTCAACCGGGAAACGACCGGAGCGGCGATCGCGCTGATGATGGACGAACTGCGAGGGGGCTACCGCGATCTGCCCGAGGTCGCGCGTTACCTGGAGAGCGTCGAACGCGACATCAAGGAAAACGCCGACGATTTTCTCGGGCCGCCGGCGCCGCCCGGAATGCCGTCCGGAATGCCGGTGCCGCCGCAATTAGAGCAAGCCCTCGACGAGGAGCGTTTCCGCCGTTACCAGGTCAATGTCATCGTCGACAACGGCGGGCTCAAAGGCGCGCCCGTCGTTTACGAGGACAACCCCACCCACCAGACCCTCGTCGGGCGCGTCGAGCATATGGCCCGCTTCGGCGCCCTCGTTACCGATTTCAACCTTCTCGCCGCGGGCGCCTTGCACCGCGCCAATGGCGGCACTCTTCTCCTCGATGCGCAAAGGCTTCTCACCGGCTATTACGGCTGGGCCTCGTTGAAACGCGCCTTGAGCGCGGGCGAGATCCGCATCGAAAGCCTCGAACAGCTTTTGAGCCTCGCCAGCACCATCTCTCTCGCTCCGGCCTCGATCCCTCTCGATGTCAAGATCGTGCTTTTGGGACCGCCGACGCTTTACTATCTCCTTTGCGCCTACGACGAAGACTTCAAAGAACTCTTCAAGATCGCCGCCGATTTCGACGACCGGGTCGCGCGCACGCCCGAGACGACCGCACTTTACGCCCGCTTTATCGCGAGCGTCGTGCGCCGCGAAAATTTGCGGCCTCTCGACCGCGGGGCGGTCGCCCGCACCATCGAACAGGCGGCTCGGAGCGCCGAAGATTCGGGGCGCCTTTCGACTCGCCTGCGCGAACTGGTCGATCTTTTGCAGGAGGCCGACCTTCTCGCCACCCAGGCGGGAAAGCCGATCGTCGGCGCCGCCGAAGTGCAAAAGGCGATCGATGCCCGCTTCCGCCGCAGCGACCGCGTCTATCGCCGCCTGCAAGAGGAAATCGGCCGCGGCACCATCCGCATCGAAACCGACGGCGAGGAAATCGGCCAAGTCAATGGGCTTTCGGTGATGACGCTCGGAGGGCAGAGCTTTGGCAATCCGAGCCGGATCACGGCGCGCGTGCGTCTCGGCCGCGGCGAGGTCGTCGACATCGAACGCGAGGTCGCCCTCGGAGGGCCTCTTCATTCGAAAGGGGTTCTGATCTTGAGCGGCTTTCTCGGAGGCCGCTTTGGCCGCTCGCGCCCCCTCTCCCTCAATGCGAGCCTCGTCTTCGAACAGTCCTATGGCGGGGTCGAAGGCGACAGCGCTTCGGCGGCCGAGCTTTTCGCCCTGTTGTCGGCCCTCGCCGAGGCGCCGATCAAACAGTCTTTCGCGGTGACGGGTTCGGTCGATCAACTGGGGTGCATCCAGGCGATCGGCGGCGTCAACGACAAGATCGAAGGATTTTTCGACGCCTGCAGGATTACCGGCTTTAGCGGACGGCAAGGGGTGATCATTCCCGCCACCAATGTGCGCCATCTGATGCTGCGCGAGGATGTGGTCGCCGCGGCCGCGGAAGGGCGCTTTGCCGTCTATCCGATCGCTTCGGTCGATGAAGGCCTTCAGCTTCTGACCGGGATCCCGGCGGGCGAGGCTTTGCCCGACGGCAGCTATCCCGAAGGCACGCTCAACGCCCGCATCGCCGCCCGTCTCGATCATTTTGCGGCAAAGGCGGCAGAGCTGGCGCGGGCCGCGACCTCACCGTTGGTGCGTCCATGACAGAACGGATCGAGCGCGTCGTCGTCCCTCTCGACAGCGCCTCGGAAATCGAGGTGGCGATCGACACGGCTGCGCATCTGGCGGCGCGCTGGAAGGTCCCCCTCCACGGTATTTTTATCGAGGACGAAGAGGTGTTGGGGCTCGCTGGTCTGCCTTTCGCCTCCGAAGTGACGCTTCTTTCCGGCAGCGGAAAGCTGTCCCGGCACGAGGTCGAACGCCATTTCCGCGCCTTGGCCGAAAAGGCGCGCCGCCAGCTCGAAGCCTCGGCCGCGCGCCATCAGCTCGGATGGTCGTTTGCGGTCACCAGAGGGCCTCTCACCCCCGCTCTCTTGCGCCCGCGCGATTTTGTCGTCTTGAGCGCCGCGACCCGTCCGATCGGCGCTCATTTCCGCGTGCAGGCGCGTTCCTGGTCGGCGATAGCGATGTCTCACCACCCCCTTCTTCTCGCCGGCCGGCGCTGGGAGAGGGGAGGTTCGGTGCTGACGCTATTGCGCCGCAGCGGCGCCCTTTCGCGCCGTCTCATGGCGCTTGCCGCCGAGATTGCCGATCTCGGCGGGCGCGAGATCAGGGTGATAAGCGAACTTCCCGCCGAAGAAGGGGTTGAAAGCGGGCGTGAGGAAGCGCTCGCCGGGCGCACCCCCGCGCTAAAAATCGAAGCCGCGCCGGCCCATCCTTCCTCCCTCAGGGAGCGCGTCCTTGCCCTCGATTGCCGGCTTCTCGTTGTCGCCGCCGAAGCCGCGCTCACCGAAGACCTGCGCCCCTTCGTCGAAGGGGCGATCTGCGATCTTCTGGTGATCGGCGAGGACGAGGAAGAAGCGCCGCCGCGGCGGCAAGGGAAGGCTTTGCCCGCGTCCTAGGTGGCGGTTTTCCCGGCCGTCCCCCTTCCGCGGATCGCTATTTGCCGCTAACCCCGCGCCTTCGCGCGCAGCCGAGCCGTGTCCTCGCGGTCGACTTCGGCGCTTTCGGCCTTGATCGCAACGCCATAAACTTCGCGCGCCGCTTTTCGCGAGACGAGGCCTCTCTCGACATCCTCTTTGACGAGCGCGGCATCCCTTCGGCGAGGATCGCCGATGCCCGCGCCGCCGCCGGTTTCCATCACGAGACGATCGCCCGGTTCGGCCCAGACGATGCGCTTCGAGGGCACCGGGATCGTTCTGCCGCCGCGATCGAGATAGGTGCGCGAAGAGGGTGACGGCCCGCCGCCCAAAAGCCCTTGGGCGAGCATGCTGTCGCCGTCGGACTGGCCGGAAGCGATCCCCGCCTTGCCGCCATTGTTGACGAGGACCCAGCGGTAACCGAGGCCGCCGCGATAGGCGCCGGCGCCCGCGGAGTCGCACGCGAATTCGAGGCTTTCCGTCTCCCAAGGGAAACGCGTCTCGACCTCTTCGACATTGCTGCGCGACATCAGCCCCAAAGAGCCGAGAAGATTGAGGCCGGAATCGCCGTCATGGCCTTCGACCGCGCCGCTGCCGCCATTGGCGTCGAAATAGGTGCGCACATAGCGTTCTCCCGAACGCGGGTCGGTGCCAAAGATGTAACAGCCGCGATGCCGCCCCCAAGGCGCCACGGCGCGCTCAGGCTGCGCCTTGGCCATGGCCGCAAGCACCGCT
>JAJYIC010000156.1 GCA_021790295.1 Pseudomonadota bacterium
AAAAGAGAGGGACAGGCGACAAGGGGCGCGAGATCGAGGATCGAGGGCATCGAGGTCAACCGGTCGAGAAAACTCTCGGCGCTCGCCACATACCACCATCCCGGCATCAACAGAAGCTCACGCCCGCGCCCTGCGGCAACCATTGCCTTTGCTTGCTCAGTGATTTGCGCGAGCTTCTCTCCCGCCATCAGCCCCGCCCGGCTTGCCTTGGCGACCTGGTCCTTGCCTCCGGCATGGGCGGAAAGAAGGACAAGAGCCGGCGTCTGCGGATGATCGGCGACATGCTGGACCGCGAGCATCCCGCCGTTGCTGTGGCCGATGACAACGGGCGCGGGAAAGCCGCGCTCCTTCAGCCAATGGGCCGCGTACCGGTTGTCGGCGACGCCTTCTGCTGTGGTCTGGAAGGCGGCGCCTTCGGCGGCCCGGCTGTTGCGGAGGGAGAGGATGTCGTGGCCGCGGCGGTTGAAGGCAAGGCAAGCCAGACCGAGCGTTACAAGCGCCGGCGGCAGGAAACGCGGCGCGCCGACGTAAAAATTCATCGTATTGCCGTGGAAAAGCAAAACAGCGCCCCGCGCCGCACCTTCCTCGGGCTCGTAAAACGCCCCGTCGAGAGGGAGCGTGTCGGTCTCTATGGAGACGAGTTCGGTTCGCATCCTGGCCTTCGCTTTTGGCGGTTTACGCGCGACCGCGCCCGCTTCACCGGGGCGCCCGGCTTACGCCCCGGCTTTGAGCCTCAGCACATAGATGCCGAGGTTCTTGTCGGAAAGGAAGATATTGCCGCGGGCATCGACGAGAACGTCCTCGCTTTGGCAGACGAGACGGGTTTTCGGCAAAGGGCCGCGGCGCTCTTTGGGATCGGGTGGGAGGAACCAGGCGACCT
This sequence comes from Pseudomonadota bacterium, assembly GCA_021790295.1. GTDB lineage: Bacteria > Pseudomonadota > Alphaproteobacteria > ATCC43930 > CGMCC-115725 > AP-15. Next base: position 881 of record JAJYIC010000156.1, read on the forward strand.
CGCGCGGCAGGCGCTCGTCGGATATGTCGTAGACGCGCAAGCCGGCATTGAAATAGGTGAGGAAAACGAGGTTCTCCTCGTGGAGAAGCGCCTCCTGGTACTGCCACTGGTGCTGATTGTGAGGCCCGAAACGCCCGCCCTTTTCGCAGAAATTGCGGTAGGGCGCGCCTTCGGGCGGCTTTGGCAAAGGGAATAGGGAACAAAGGCGCGGCCGGCTTTCGTCATGGATGTCGACGACGCCGGCATACCCCAAAGGCTCGTCGCAATTCTCGGCGATCGCTTCGGAATTGACGACGACGAGTTCGCGCCCGGACAAGGGTTGAGCGGTGTGGACGGCGATAGAGGGGGAGAAAGGCGGGGAAAAGGACAGCTCTGCGAGGAGCGCCGGATTCTTCTTGTCCGCAACGTCGATGATGACAAATCCCCCGCCTCCGTAAGGCAGAAAGGCGCGCTCGCCGCGGATGTAGGCGCCGCCGTGAAGGGCCGTTGCGGCGGCCGCGCCCTCCTCGCCGCCCGCAACCCACTGCCCTTTCTTCCACCAGCGCGACACTTCGCTCGGATGCTTCGGATCGTCGATATCGACGATCTGCAAGATGTGCCCCTCGTAACCTTGCGGCATTCCGGTCGCGTAAACATACCGCCCGCCGTCGTAATAATTGCGGTGGGTGCCGGCGCCGCCGGTGCGGAACTGGCCGAGCCTTTTCGGATCCTCCGGATCGGCAAGGTCCCAGACGACAAAGCCTTCCTCGTAAGGCTGGCCGGGCACCCCGCCCCAACCCTGGGCGATGCGTTCGAAAGAGGTGATCATCCGCCCTTCGGCAATCTGCACCTGAAGGGTCCAGGTATTGGCCGGCCCGTCGATAAAGCGGACAAAACGCGGGCGCGTGGGGTCCGTCACTTCGAGGATCGAAAGGCCCGGATGCCAGAAGGTCCCGGTGTAAAGATACCAGCGCTCTCCCTTTCTATGGAGCGCGAGCTTGAAAGCCGGACGCCCTTCGAGATCGGCATAGCCGACCGCTTCGATGGCGTGGCTGAAACACTCTCCCCGCGGAAAATCCATGCCTTTTCCCCTTGCCGTCAGAAAGACCTCGTCAAGAGAGGACAGATCAAGAGAGGAAACCCTCGTCAGGCAATGCGCAAGGCGGCGCGGCCGATGACCTCGCCTCTTTCGACGCGCTCGTGCAAGGCTTCGGCCTCCGAAAGGGGGCGAATATCGGTGACGAGAGGCCACAACTCGCCGCGGGCGACGAGATCGAGGGTTTCGAGGATCTCGCGCCGGGTCACGTAACGGCTGCCCAAAAGCTCCTGCTCTTTGAGAAGCATCTCGAGCGCGGAAGCCGAGAAAGGCTCGCCCGCGCCGCCCAAAGTGACGAGCCGGCCGCGCCGTCCGAGGGCTTTCGCCCCGGCTTCCAAAGTCTCGGTCGAAGAGACGTAATCGACGACGACATCGACCCCTTCGCCTTTGGTCAGATCGAGAAGGGCCTCAGCAACCCGGCCTTCGGAAGCGTCCACCACCTCTTCGGCCCCCGCCTTGCGGCAGGCGTCGAATTTCCGGGGGGCGCGATCGACGGCGATCACCCGAGCCCTCGCCCATTTCGCCATCATCACCTGGTGGATGCCGACCCCGCCTCCGGCGCCGAAAACGGCGACGGTTTCGCCGGCCTTGATCCGCGCCCGGCTTAGGACCTTGTAAGGCGTCGCCAAAGCGTCGGTGACGACGCCGATCTCCGCCGCATGCTTGGCAATGTCGAGACCCTGCGGAAGTCTGATAAAAAGGTGAGCCGGAAGCTTGACGTATTCGGCATAGCCGCCGTCGCAATCGCGGCCGACATTGCCGCCGCTGTTCGGGCACAAAGGTTCGAGATTGGCAAGGCACCAGCGGCAATGGCCGCAATTGAGGTAATAGTAAGCGGTGACGGCGTCGCCTTCGGCAAGCCCGCGAACGCCGGCCCCGACGGCGACGATCTCGCCGGAGATCTCATGGCCGATGATGCGCGGGAAGGGAGCCGAGATGCGCCCGGCCTTGATGTGCTGGATCGTCAGGCCCGAACCGCAAGTGATGACGCGGGCGACGGCCTCTCCCGCAAAGGCTTCGGGATCGGGCACCTCCCTCATCTCGAAAGGGGTATTGGGCGCCTTCAAGACCATCGCTTTCATGAGCCTGCCTCCGTTGCGGGTGAGGCGATCAAGCGGGAAACATGAGATTGGCCGCTTTGAGGAAAAGCGTCCGGTTGACGCCGTCCGAATGGAGGAAAGCGGCGGCGTCGCGCACCAGTTTTTCGACCCCGAGTTCTTTCATGTAACCCGAACCGCCGTGGATCTCGAGACACCAGGTGGCAATCTTCCACGCGGCCTGGGAAGCCATCGCTTTCGGCAGGACGCCGAGCGTCTCCTCCCAGCCCCGATCCTGGTGGTCGGCAAGCCAGGAGGCGCGATGGATGTAACAGCGCGAGGCGTCGATCAGCATGTGCATCTCGGCGAGTTGCGCCCGGATGCCGTCATGTTCGATCAAGGGGCGGCCGCCTTGGGTGCGCGTTGTCGCCCAAAAGACGGCCCTTTCGTAAAGCGCGACGGCGACGCCGAGAATCGAGGCGGCGGCATAAGCGTTCGATTGCGGAAAGAAGCTGCGCAACACGCCAAACCCTTTGCCGGCCTCGCCGACCACGTTCTCGTCCGGGATGAAACAATCCTCAAAGATGAGCTCGGCATTATTGGCAAGCCTTTCGCCCATCTTGTCGTGGACGCGGCCGATGCCGAAACCGGGGCGGCCGCGTTCGAGGAGAAAGCAGGTGGTGCCTTCGGCCATCGGCTTTCCCTTCGCGGTCTGGACGAAAAGAAGGTAATGGCTCGCGCGGTTGCCGTTGGAGATGAAATGCTTCATCCCGTTGACGATCCAGCCGCCGGCCGTCTTTTCAGCGCTGGTGAAGAAAGGGGTCGGGTAGGGAAGGAAATAATTCGAACCGTTGTCGGGTTCGGTGATGCCGATGGCCAAAAGACCGCGCGGATCCTTGGCAAAAGAGGGAAGGACGCGATCCTGCTGCTCGGCGTTGAGCGCCTTTTGCATGATCTGGGCGATCTTGAGGGTCTGCGCGATGATGACGGAGACGCCGAGATCGCCTTTCGCCAATTCCTCGATCACCATCGCCGTCGACAGAGAGTCGGCGCCAAGCCCGCCCCATTTCTCGGCGAGAGTAAAGGTGCGTATGCCGAGCGCATGCGCCTTCTCGACGATCTCCCAGGAAAAGCTTTTTTCCGGATCCTCTTTGGCGTCGAGCGCGGCCGCCCGCGGCTTCACCTCATCCTCGACAAAACGGGCGACGGTTTCGAGAACCGCGCGCTGATCGTCATTCAGGATGAATATCTCTTCCATCGTTCCCCCTTTGCCGGGATTGGACGTTGCGGTGCGAAGAGGTTCGACCCGAAAAGAGCCGCCCCGGAGCGGCCCCGACACCATCCGGGCGAAAAGCGAAGCTCCCGAACCTCCCCGGCTGGCAAAGCCTTGCCGCCCGCGTGCCTTTTCCTCCTCACCCCAGGGCGGCGCGCATCCTTTCATATCAGAAAGGCGCGGCCAACGGGCGAAAGTTGCGCTTTGCTATTCGCTTTGCGCAGGCCAAGATCGGCCACGAAGGGCGCCGGCGCCCTGGTAGCCAAAGCGATCTTTGGCGGCGCCGGCGAGGAGGCGCGTTCGCCGATAATAGGCTGGCGGCAAGGGGATGAGCGAGCGAGCGAGCGTCTGCGAACCGCGCCGGGTTTACGCCATCGGCGACATCCACGGGCGGATGGATCTTCTCGAAGTGATGATTGGGGCAATCGGGCGCGACCTCGAGGCGTATCCGGCCGCCTCCTCTTTGACCCTTACCCTCGGCGACTACATCGACCGCGGTCCGCAATCGCGAGAAGTCGTCGAGCGCCTTTCGCAAAACCCTTTTGCCAACGCCTTTCTCGCTCTCAAAGGAAACCACGAGACCCTTTTGCAAGGATTTCTCGATGAGCCATCGAGCGCAACCTATTGGCGCCGGCTCGGCGGCCTTGAAACCCTTTCTTCCTACGGCATCGAGGTCGGCTCCCTGATGCGCGGAAAAGAGGCCGGCAAAGCGGCAGAGACCCTTCGCCGCCGCCTGCCGAAAACCCATCTCGATTTTTTTGCCGGGCTTTCGCTTTCGTTTTCCCTCGGGCCCTATTTCTTTTGCCATGCAGGGGTGCGCCCGGGCGTGCCTTTGGCGCGGCAAAGCGAAGAAGACCTTCTGTGGATCCGTGAGGAGTTCCTGCTCAGCAGCGAAGATTTCGGAAAAATCATCGTCCACGGGCATTCCCCGAGAGAGGAACCCGAGGTTCTGCCCAACCGCATCAATGTCGACACCGGCGCCTTTATCACCGGACGGCTCACCTGTGCGGTTCTGGAAGGCCGCCGCGTCAGGTTTCTGACGGCGCGTTGAGGGTTGTCGCGCCTTTGCGCGGCACCGAGAGGAGGCTTTCGAGGACGAGCCTCCAGCGTTCGAAAGCCTGCCGGCGGCTGAAATGAGCCTCGATCATCAGGCGGGCGCGGGAGCCCATCGCGGCAAGTTGGCCGCGATCGGCCGCAAGACGGCGCAACACTTCTGCGAAAGCCGCCCCTTCTCCCGGCGCCAGGGAAAGCCCGCAGCCGTGCCGGCGAACAAGGCGGGAAAGCTCCCCGTCGGGCGCGCCGATCACGATCGCGGGGCGCCCGGACGCGGCGATCCCATAAATCTTGCTGGGAAAGATGAGCCCTTCGAGTTCGGGGCGAAGAGAAACCCAATGAAGGTCCGGAAGGGTGAGCGAATATTTGAGCATCGCCCGTTCCTGATAGGGGAGAAAGCGGAAAAGATGGGCGAGGCGTCGCTCGGCGACAGAGCGCGCGAGTTCGCCGAATTTTTTGCCGCTACCGACCAAAAGGAAAAGGAACCGGTTTTCCTCGCGCAAGCGCTCGGCCGCCTCGAGCATGGTTTCGAACTCGTGGGCGCGTCCGAGATTGCCGCAATAGCCGACGACAAAACGGCCTTCGAGCCCCCAAAGGCGGCGCAAAGGGTTCTGTTGCGCCGGCAGAGGACGGATCTCCTCATCGTCGCACCAGTTGGGGATGACCGCGATGCGGCTTTGCGGCAGACCGCGAGAGGAAAGGACCGCGGCCATCTCTTCGCCGACGACGACATTCTTTGCCGCCGCCCCGAGCGCCCTGTCGCGCAGCGCGAGAAGGGTGCGCAAAAGAGGGCCGCGCAAAAACGGGACGCCGAGGCGCTCCGCGGTCTCCGGGTAAAGATCCTGAAGCCAGTTGACGAGGGTGAGGCCGCGCGCCTTCGCGGCTTTTGCGGCGACGATCGAAAGCAGAGGCGGATCGGTTTTCGCGACCACGATATCGCCCGGCCGCGCCGAAGCCTGAAGGGCGCGCGAGGCCCTACGATAAAAAAAGAGATCTTCGCACCCGCGCCCGAAAAGCGAAAAGCGGGAAAAGCGGGCGCCCTCAAGGCGCGC
>JAJYIC010000157.1 GCA_021790295.1 Pseudomonadota bacterium
GGACGCACAGAGAGGGGATCGATCTTCCCCCGCCCGGACGTTACGCGGTGGCGATGTGCTTTCTGCCGCAGGACGAGGAGGCTTTCGCGCTCGCCACCCGTCATGTCGAGCACTTCATCCGCGCCGAAGGGCAAAGGCTTCTCGGCTGGCGCGATGTGCCGACCGACACCAAAGGGCTCGGCGAGAGGGTCATCGAGGCGATGCCGCGCATCCGCCAGGCGATCGTCGCCGCAGATCCCGGGATCGGCGACGAGGATGCGTTCTCGCGCAAGATCCTCGTCATCCGCAAGCAGGCTTTGAACAGCGTCGATGGGCTCGCCGAGAAGCACGATCTCCCCTCTCTGCGCAATCTTTACATGCCGTCCTTTTCGACCCGGACCCTCGTCTATAAAGGGCTTCTTCTTGCCCCCCAGGTCGAAAGCTTTTACGAAGACTTGCGCAACCCTCTGACGGTCTCGGCCTTGGCTCTCGTCCACCAGCGTTTTTCGACCAACACCTTCCCGTCCTGGAGGCTCGCCCACCCCTACCGCTTTATCGCCCATAACGGCGAGATCAACACCTTGCGCGGCAATGTCAATTGGATCCACGCCCGCCGCCGCGCCTTGTCCTCTCCTCTTTTCGGCGCCGATCTCAAAAAGCTCGCGCCTTTGATCCTGCCGGGCCAATCCGATACCGCCTGCATCGACAACGCCCTCGAGCTTCTGGTCGCCGGCGGCTACTCTCTCGCCCATGCGGTGATGATGCTGATCCCGGAAGCCTGGGCCGGCAATGCGCGCATGGACCCCGAACGGCGGGCGTTTTACGAATATCACGCGGCGCTGATGGAGCCTTGGGACGGACCCGCCGCGATCGCCTTTACCGACGGCAAGCAGATCGGCGCAACGCTCGACCGCAACGGCCTCCGGCCCGCGCGCTACATCGTCACCGACGACGACCACGTGATCCTGGCTTCCGAAGCGGGCGTTCTGCCGGTCCCCGAAGAGAAGATCGTCCACAAATGGCGCCTCCAGCCGGGGAAGATGCTTCTGATCGACCTCGCCGAAGGGCGCATCATCGACGACGAAGAGGTCAAACGAACCCTTGCCGGCGAACACCCTTACGAAGCCTGGCTCAAGGCGACCCAATTCAAGCTCGCCGAACTTCCCGAACCGCCGCAGGAGTCGAGAAGCCGCAGCGATTTGCCGAACGACCCGAGCGCAGTGCTCACCCTCCAGCAGGTCTTCGGCTACACCGAAGAAGACATCCGGTTTTTTCTCGAACCGATGGTGCGCCAAGGCGACGATCCGGTCGGCTCCATGGGAACGGACACGCCGATCGCGGCCTTGTCGCGAAAGCCGAAGCTTCTCTACAACTATTTCAAGCAGAATTTCGCCCAGGTGACGAACCCTCCGATCGATCCGATCCGGGAAGAACTCGTCATGTCGCTGGTGTCGATGATCGGGCCGCGGCCGAACCTTTTAGGCCACCAGGCGGGGACGCATTACCGGCTCGAAGTCTCGCAGCCGATCTTGACCGATCGCGATCTCCAAAAGATCCGCGCGATCGAGAGCCTTGTCGACGGCCGTTTCCGCACCAAGACGCTGGACGCGACATGGCCCGCCGCCGAAGGGCCGAAAGGGATGGAAAAGGCGCTCGACCGCCTCGCTTTTGAAGCGAAGGAAGCCGTACTCGCCGGCCACAACATTCTCGTCCTCTCCGACCGCGCGCTTTCGGCCGAGCGCGTTCCGATCCCGGCCCTTCTCGCCACCTCGGCGGTCCACCATCACCTCATCCGCGAAGGGCTTCGCACCATGACCGGCCTCGTCGTCGAAACGGGCGAAGCGCGCGAGGTGCATCATTTCTGTGCTCTCGCGGGTTACGGCGCCGAAGCCATCAACCCGTATCTCGCCTTTAGCACCGTCGAAGGGATGCGCATCGAAGGGGGGCTGCCGCTTTCGGCCGAGGAGGCGCAAAAGAACTATTTGAAGGCCCTCTCGAAAGGGATCCTCAAGGTGATCTCGAAGATGGGCATCTCCACCTATCAATCCTATTGCGGTGCCCAGATCTTCGACGCCGTCGGCCTCAAAAGCGGCTTTGTCGAAAAGTATTTTACCGGCACGGCGACGACGATCGAAGGGGTGGGGCTCGAAGAGATCGCGACGGAAGCGCTCGAACGGCACAAGAACGCTTACGGCGACAATCCTCTTTACGGCGAGATGCTCGACGTCGGGGGCGATTACGCCTTTCGCCTGCGCGGCGAAGACCACGCCTGGACCCCGGAAGCGATCGCCCGTCTCCAGCACGCGGCGCGTTCCGGTTCGGGCGAGGATTACCGCGCCTTTGCCGCGCAAATGAACGAGCAGAGCGAAAGGCTTTTGACGATCCGCGGTCTGATGAGCTTCACCTTCGCCCGCGAGCCTTTGCCTCTCGACGAGGTCGAGCCGGCGAAGGAAATCGTCAAGCGCTTCTCCACCGGAGCGATGAGCTTCGGCTCGATCAGCCGCGAAGCGCACACGACCCTCGCCATCGCCATGAACCGTATCGGCGGCAAATCGAATACTGGCGAAGGGGGGGAGGAGGCCGAACGGTTCAAGCCTCTCGCCAACGGCGACTCGGTGCGTTCGGCGATCAAGCAGGTGGCGTCGGGGCGTTTCGGGGTGACGACGGAATACCTCGTCAACGCCGACGATCTGCAGATCAAGATGGCGCAAGGTGCAAAGCCCGGCGAAGGCGGCCAGCTTCCCGGACACAAGGTCGACCGCAATATTGCCCGGGTGCGCCACTCGACCCCGGGGGTCGGGCTCATCTCGCCGCCGCCCCATCACGACATCTATTCGATCGAGGATCTGGCGCAACTCATCCACGATCTCAAGAACGTCAATCCGCGCGCGCGCATCTCGGTCAAGCTCGTCTCCGAGGTCGGGGTCGGCACGGTGGCCGCCGGGGTGTCGAAAGCGCGCGCCGATCATGTGACGATCTCGGGTTTCGAAGGGGGGACGGGGGCGAGCCCTTTGACCTCTTTGACCCATGCCGGCTCGCCCTGGGAAATCGGCCTCGCCGAGACGCAGCAGACTCTCGTCCTCAACGCCCTGCGCGGGCGCATCGCGGTTCAGGTCGATGGCGGGATACGCACCGGGCGCGACGTCGTCCTCGGCGCTCTTCTCGGCGCCGACGAGTTCGGCTTTGCGACGGCCCCCCTGATCGCCGCCGGCTGCATCATGATGCGCAAATGCCACCTCAATACCTGCCCGGTCGGCATCGCGACGCAAGACCCGGTATTGCGGGCGCGTTTCAAGGGCCAGCCCGAGCACATCATCAACTATTTCTTTTTTGTCGCCGAAGAGGTGCGCGAATTGATGGCGCGCCTTGGCTTTCGCAGCTTTAAGGAAATGATCGGTCGCGCCGACCGCCTCGACATGGTGCGCGCTGTCGAGCACTGGAAGGCAAAAGGGGTTGATCTCTCCCGCCTTCTCTATCGCGCCCCGGCCAAGCCCGAAGTGGCGATCCACAACTGCGAAAAGCAGAACCACCGGCTCGAAAAGGCGCTCGATCACGAACTGATCGCGGCCGTCCGGCCGGCCATCGACAAGGGGGCGCCGATCCGCCTCGAACGGCCGATCCGCAACATCCACCGCACCGTCGGCGCCATGCTTTCGGGCGAGATCGCTCTCAGAAAAGGTCACGCCGGCCTTCCTCCCGAAACCATCTGGATCACCTTTCGCGGCACGGCGGGGCAGAGCTTTGGCGCCTTTCTTGCGCGCGGGGTGACGCTCGAACTTTATGGCGACGCCAACGACTATGTCGGCAAGGGTCTTTCCGGAGGCCGTCTCGTCGTCCGCCAGCCGCCCGAGGCGCGGCGCGAGCCGACGGCAAACATCATCGTCGGCAACACCGTGCTTTATGGAGCGATCGCCGGAGAGGCCTATTTCGAAGGGGTCGCGGGCGAACGCTTCGCGGTGAGGAATTCGGGCGCCGTCGCGCTCGTCGAAGGAACGGGCGACCATGGTTGCGAATACATGACGGGCGGGGTCGCGGTCGTTCTCGGCGAAACGGGGCGCAACTTCGCCGCCGGCATGTCGGGTGGGATCGCGTATGTGTGGGATCCGAAAGGCCGTTTCGAGGCCCTTTGCAACCGCGCCTCGGTCGATCTCGAAAGGGTCGCGCCGGTTGCCGCCGAAGAGGAAGGAGACCCCGAAAGACCGCGCCAGCGCTCATTGAGCGCGGACGATTCGGGCATGGGCGATCCTTTGCGTTTCGATGCTTTGCGGCTGAGAATCCTCGTCGAGCGCCACCAGCTTTTTACCGGCAGCGCCCGCGCGCGTTTTCTCCTCGAAAACTGGGAGAAGACGCTTTCCGAGTTTGTCAAGATCGTGCCGCGGGATTACCGCCGCGCTTTGCTCGAATTGAAGGCAGAGCGCGAAGCGGCGCGCACGGCCGCGGCCGAATGACCCGCGGCAAGAAAGGCCTCGGCAATGGGCAAGCCGACCGGCTTTCTTGAGTTCCCGCGCGTCGAGCGCAGCTATCAGAAAATCGAACTGCGCCGGCGCTCGTGGAAAGAACTTCTCCAGCCTTTGCCCGCGGCCGAACTGCAAAGGCAGGCGGCGCGCTGCATGGATTGCGGCATCCCTTTCTGCCACGACGGCTGTCCGGTCAACAACATCATCCCGCAGTGGAACGACCTCGTCTACCGCGATGATTGGCGGCGGGCGCTGACGGTCCTGCACTCGACCAACAATTTCCCGGAATTTACCGGGCGCATCTGTCCCGCGCCTTGCGAAGCGGCCTGTACGCTCAACATCGACGACAATCCGGTGACCATCAAAACCATCGAATGCGCGATCGTCGACCGCGGCTGGGAGGAAGGATGGATCGCGCCGGTGTTGCCGCCGAAACGGACGGACAAGCGCGTGGCGGTCGTCGGTTCCGGTCCCGCGGGACTTGCCTGCGCCCAACAACTCGCGCGTGCCGGGCACAGCGTCACGCTTTTCGAGAAAAGCGACCGCATCGGCGGCCTTCTGCGGTATGGGATCCCCGGATTCAAGCTCGAAAAAAGGCTGATCGACCGCCGCGCGGAGCAGATGAAAGAGGAAGGCGTGGTTTTCCGCACCGGGATCGAGATCGGCAAGACTGTTTCCCTCGCCGCCGTTCTCGGCGAGTTCGATGCGCTCGTCATGGCGGGGGGAGCGGAATGGTCGCGCGATCTCCCCGTGCCCGGGCGCGAACTCGACGGCATCCATTTCGCCATGGATTACCTGCCTCAGCAGAACAAGCGCGAAGCCGGCGACAGCGAAGAAAAAGCGGCGCCCCAAGGGAGCATTACCGCAAAAGGCAAACATGTCGTCGTCATCGGCGGCGGCGACACCGGTTCGGACTGCATCGGCACCGCCGTGCGCCAGGGCGCCTTGTCGATCACGCAGCTCGAAATCCTGTCGAAGCCTCCGGAAAAGGAGGATAAGCCCCTTGTCTGGCCTTACTGGCCTTTGAAGTTGCGCACCTCCTCTTCCCAGGAAGAGGGCTGCGAGCGCGAGTGGTCGATCCTGACAAAACGCGCTCTTGGCGAAAATGGCCGCGTCAGCGCGCTCGAATGCGCGCGCCTCGATTGGGCCCCCGGCAAGGAAGGCCGCCTCGAGATGCGCGAGATCCCGGGCAGCGAATTTCTTCTGAAAGCCGATCTCGTGCTTTTGGCCATGGGATTCGTGGGCCCGGTGAGGGCGGGGATGGTCGAAGAGTCGGGGGTGGCTCTCGACCTTCGCGGCAATGTCCGCGCCGACACCGCCGATTACAAAACCTCGGTTGCGAAGATTTTTGCCGCAGGCGACATGCGCCGCGGCCAGTCGCTCGTCGTCTGGGCGATACGCGAAGGCCGCCAATGCGCCCGCGCCGTCGACGAAACCCTTATGGGCGAGAGCGATTTGCCGCGGTGAGGGTCTGCGAAGGCGTCGGCCGCGGCGTGACCGGATCGGCGTAAAATAGGATCGCGCCCTCGTTCCCCGCCTCGAGGCGCGTCACGGCGTTCCAATGCGCCTCCTCGCTTTGCGGGTGATCGAGCCGGAAATGCGCGCCCCGGCTTTCGCTGCGTTCGAGGGCGGCGGTGGCGAGAAGGCGCCCCAAAAGGGCGAGGTTTCTGACCGAGGTCGCGCTTTCGAGTTCTTCGCCCAAAACCTTCTGCGAATTTTGCGCCCTCGCGTCGAGCCGCATCGCGGGAACTTCTTCGCGCTCGATGCGCTCGTATTCGAAAAGCGCCTCTCTTAGACTGAACTTCCTGGGGCGTTTTTAACCCAAGTGATTGAAAAGGTATGCAAATTTCGGTTTTTCGTGGGCAATTTGTAGGCATGTAATGCGTTGAATTTCTGTTGCGGAACCTGAGTTTTTGG
>JAJYIC010000158.1 GCA_021790295.1 Pseudomonadota bacterium
CATCCGCGATCTGTACGAAAGCGAGCGTGCGACGCGGGCGATCGCGGTGGTGACGATGGCGATGACGCTCGCGCCTTCGGCGGCTCCGGCGGTCGGCGCCTATCTGGCCCTTTGGGTCGGTTGGCGGGCCGATTTCGTGCTTCTTCTGGCGCTAGGCGGCGCCGCTTTTGCCCTCACCGCGACCCGTCTTGCCGAGACCAACATCGACCCCGAACCTCTCGACCTGCGCCAAAGCGCGGCGTCGTTTCTGGTTTTGCTGCGCTCCCCCCTCTTCCTCGGCTTTTCTCTCGCGAGCGCTTTTACCAGCGCCTCGTGGTACAGCTTTACGGCGAGCGCCCCTTATCTTCTCACCGGGGTCCTGCACCAGCCTCTCGATGCCTACGGGCTTTTGATCATTCTGCCGATGGGCGGGTTTATCCTGGGAAACGCGCTTGCCGCGCGTTCGGCCTTTTATTTCGGCAGTTCCGGGCTTTTCCTATCCGGCCTCCTCGTTTCCCTCGTTGCCGGCGCGATGCTTGCCTTGTGGTCGTTTGCAGACGGGTTATCGGCGTGGTCGATGTTTGTGCCGATGACGCTCAGTGCGATCGGCAACGGCCTTTCGCAACCCGCGGCGATCGCGTCGGGGCTCTCGCTTTATCCGCGCCTTGCGGGAGCCGCCTCGGGCGCGATCGGCTTTCTGCAAATGGCAATCGCCGCTTTCGGCACCTTTCTCGTCGGTGCTTTGCCGCAGAAAACCGGGTTTTTCATGATCTTCGTCGTCACCCTTTTCATGGTTCTTGCGGCCTTCTGCGGCATCCTCGCTTTGCGAGCGCCTTTTGCCTCGACGCCTTCCGTGGCGCCCGCCGAGGACGCCCTCTTCGCGGGCGAGCCGTTCCTCCCCCCTTCGCGCGCCCGCGAAGAGGGATAAAGGCCGACCGGTTTGCGCAGGAAAACGGCGAGAGCGGGCGGAAAATCCGTGGCCGCAGGGAATCGGGGCGCTTCGCCCTAGGAGCCTGTCTGGGTAATCCTGATGCGCCGATTTTCGCCGAAACCCTCCGGGAGGCGGTGCTTTTGCCCGCCCGAGGGCGTCGCAGGCGTCGCACGCCTCGCAGGCGTCGCCGCGCTTGCCCGATGGGGTGGCATCGCGCCTCCTACCGGATCGGGCAAAATCGCCGGCGTCGCGGCCATGACGATTCCTCAGACAGGCTCCTAGCCTTCGTTGCGGCGTCTGCGCCGCCGCCTGCCGTCCCGTCTCATGCCGAGGCCGATTCGTTTTGCCATCGCCGAACGTTGCTCGGAATAGGCGGGCGCGGTCAAAGGATGATCGGCCGGCAGCCCCCAGCGGGCCAGATATTCGCCGATTTCAAGATTGTGACGGGCTTTCAAATGGCGGCGCAAAGTCTTTGCTTTGAAGCCGCATTCGAGACAGACGACATGGTCGCTTTGAACCGATCGGCGTATCGGCACCGCGGGCTGCGGCGCCGGCTGCGCGCCGGGAGCCTTTCCGAGCCCGCCGAGCGCGCGTTCGACCGAGGCGATCAGGACCGGGATCTGGCCGGGTTCGACCTTGTTGTTGGCGAGATAGCTGGAGATGATCTTGGCAAGCAAGCGCAGATCGACCTTCTTTGCGGAGCCTTCGCTAGTCACGGCGCGTTTTTCTCCCCTTTTCGCAATTCTTTTCACTTTATATTCCATCTGCGGGGAAATTGAAACCTCCCGAACGCGGAACATGCGGCGGCCGCAATAGCTTCTTGCGCTTTTGCGCGAGGGCAGGGGGGCGCCGCCGCCCAAAGGGAACGGGCGAGGCGACCCGATTCGCTCTCCCTCCCTTTCCGCCCGTTTGCAGAGGATCCAAGGCAAGTCATTGATTGGCAGGCGATCCCCCTTAGAGCCGTGGGGCTTTCGGCTTGGCATCCCTTTTGCTTCAAAAGCGCTCGTCCTTTTAGCGCGAGCCTTCTTCGAGCCGGCCGCAAAGGCGGTCGATCACTCCCCGCGCGGCGAAATATGGAGGCGCAAAGGCGATGGGCGTCGATGACCCGCCGCGGGACCGCGGCAGAACCGAACTCGCCAAATTTCTCAAGCTCTTGGCGGAGGCCGAACGAGCGGGCGTCCTGCCCCGCCGAGGGCGCCGCGAAAGCGACAGCTTTGCTTTCTCTTATAGGCTTCTTCAGGAATTTATCGATTCGGGGCTCGGTGGCGACGGAAACAGGCGAAAGCCGTCCCCGCCGCGGATGCAGCCGCAGCCGGACGAGCCGCGAGAGGAGGATCGAGAGCGCGCGTTGCGCGAACCGGTGACCGACCTTTTCGATGAGGCCGAGGAGCTCGTTCTGGTTTACGAACTGCCGGGCGCGGCACGAAAGAATATTCGCACCAGTCTCGATGGCGACACCCTTCGTCTCGAAGCGGAAACGCCGGAGTGGGTGTACCGCAAAAGCGTCGTGATCGAGGCGAGGCTCGCCGCGCGACCGCCGCGCTTGCGATTGCGCAACGGCGTTTTGGAGTTGCGCCTGCGCAAAGAGCCGTAAAGGAAAGCCGCGTCCGGGCAAAAGGTGAAGCGCCGCGCCTTCGACCCTTCCGTTGCGCGCCTCGCGCAGCCGAAGGGCGGCGCGGCGGGGCCGGCGCGGTTCTATGCCTGCTTGGCGGCGGCCGCAAGCGCGACGGGGCGCCGGCGTCCCCTCACCCCGGCGCAGGCCAGGCGGAAGACCGCCCTTTCGAAGCGGCTTTCGTCTTCGGCGCAGTCGAGTTCCCGCGCCGCATCGATAAACGCGAGAAACTGCCGGGTGACGCCGGGAGGAGGGGCGGCCCAAAGAGGCCCGTTTTTCGTGGCGGCCTCTCGATCGGACCCGAGGCTTTGGGCTCTGTCCGCAGAAAGGGAGCGCCGGCGCCAACGGGTGCGCGGGAAGACGACGAGTTCCCCGCCTGCCGCTTGCGACCCCTCGGCCCGCATTGCCGCTCTCGTGCTGTCGGCCAAACGGTGAACCATGCACAAGGCCGTCTTGTTGGTGATCTGCAGCTTCAGATGGAGTTGATGCGGGCTGATCCCGGCCCGCGAAGCCGTCAGCAGGAAACAGGCCTGGAACCATTTGTGGAGAGGCACGTGCGAGCCTTCGAAAATGGTTCCCATGGTGACGCGAAACTGCTTGCGGCAGGCGCAGCAGAATCTGAGGCCGGGGCGGGCGCCCTTGCCGACGACCGCGCCGATCCGTTCGGCGGCCCCGCAATGAACGCAAATCGGTCCCTGCGGCCAGACGAGAGACTCGAGTTTTGCAAGCGCCGCCTGTTCGTTGCGGAAATAAGGTTGATACACGATGGTCATCTACGTTCCTCCATGGGCCGGGCGATAGGCGCCTCCCGGGGGAGGGGGGAAGCTCCACGTCTGTCATCTACCCAATAGGGTACGAACCGCCGCGACTATACCATAGAGGGTATACAGACCAAACACTAAAATTTAGGTGGTATAGGGCGAATCGGATTTGCCAACGATATAAGACATTGTTATAAATATATGATAAATTGATATGTGAGTGTCCAAACTATCTATGAGAGTTCCCCTCGTTGGATTTTTATAATGTATGATATAAAAGGCATCACCCAGATTTTTCATAGGGTGTTGAAAACGATTAGCGCGATTGGTACTACAATATCGTGTCATTTATTTGATCGATAGATCATAATACCCCATATGACGGCGTTCGAATCGGAAAAGGCTCCCTCAACCATTTTGATCATAGGTGGAGACAAAAACACGCAAAGGGTGGTGTCTCATCTATGCGGCAGGGCGGGATTTCACCTCGAAGAGGCGGCGGCGGGGCGGCAAGGCCTCGAGATCGCAAAAAATGCGGCTTTCCCCCCGGATGCCGTCCTTCTCAACCTGGAGCTTCCGGATTGCGCGGGCGAAGAGCTGCTGCAAAGGCTGAGGCGTCTCGACCCCGAACTTCCGATCATCGTTCTGACCGCCTGCGGCAGCATCGGCGGGGCTTTGCGGGCGGGGAGGGCCGGCGCTTTCGGCTATCTGACCAAACCGTTCGGGATCGAGGAACTGAAGGGCGTGCTCGAGCGGGCGCTCGCCGCCGGGCGGGCGAAGGGGGCTCCGCGCGGTTCCGGCTTGCGCACCTCTCTGGCCGCGAAAATGGGCGAAAGCGCGGCGGTCTCAAGGCTAATCGACGAGGTCGAAGCCGTCATCGCCACCGACTATTCGGTTTTTCTCGTCGGCGAGACCGGGTCGGGCAAAGAGCTTATCGCGCAAGCGCTTCACGAGCACGGCCCGCGCCGCGGCAAAGCTTTTGTTGCGGTCGATTGCGGGGCTCTCGTCGACGGCCTTGTCGACAGCGAGCTTTTCGGGCATGAGCGCGGCGCCTTTACGGGCGCGGTCGAACGCCGCCGCGGGCGCTTCGAGCGCGCCGCCGGCGGCACCCTTTTTCTCGATGAGATCGGCAACCTCTCGCCGGTGGCGCAGAGAAGCCTGTTGCGCGCTTTGGAGACGCGAAGCGTCTGCCGCGTCGGCGGCAGCGCCCTTCTCCCGGTCGATCTCAGAGTGATCGCCGCGACCAACGAGCCGGTCGCCGCGCACGCCGCCTCCGGCGCCTTTCGGCGCGACCTTTATTTCCGTCTTGCCGAATACACGATCGTCCTGCCGCCGTTGCGGTCGCGCCCCGAGGACATCGCTTCGATCGCCCGCCGCTTCGTCGCCGAAGCCGCCTCGGAATTGGGCAAAGCGCCGCCCGAGATCGCGCCTTCGGCGCTCGCGCTTCTGCGCGGCTACGACTGGCCGGGAAATGGGCGCGAGCTGCGCAATGTCATGCGCCGCGCCACGCTTGCCGCCAGAGCGCACATCGCCGCGGCCGACGTCGCCGGTTGTCTCGGTTCGAGCGCGCTTCTCGACCGCCCCTTCTCCGCCGATTCCGGAAAGGGGCTTCTCTCCCGCCGTCTGAACGAACGCATCCGCGCCGTCGAGCGCGAGGCGATCCTCGCCGCTCTCGCAGAAGCCGGCGGCAACAAGGCCGCTGCGGCCCGTCTTTTCGGCGTCGATTACAAGACCTTCCGCACCAAACTGAAAACCGTCTCTGAGACGGGAACGGTTCTGAGGGAAAAAAATGGAGAGGGCCGCTCGCCCGCGGGCATCCCCCAATAAAGGGGCAAACCCGCCTTTGCGCCTCTGCGTCGCCGCGCCGCGAAGGCCCGCGGCGGCGGGCGATGGCGGGAGGAGAGGGCGTCGAAAAATCGCCGGGCTGGCGCTCCCGGGAAAAGAGCCTCGCCCTTCACCCGCTCTCTCGCTCGCCCGAGAGCTTGCGGGAAAGGGAAAAAATTCCCCGGCGACAGGCCGCCTTTCCCTTTGTCGGGCATTCTTGACGGGGCCGGTTGAGGGGGGCGCTTGAGGGGATTGTTTCAGGGGCTTCTTGCAACAACGGGACGGCAGGGCGGCCGATGGCGAGGATCCTGATCCTCGACGAGCCGCCGGCGGGCGGCGCCTCGTTGGAGGCCCTTTTCTCGGCGCGCGGGCATCGGGTGATCGCCGCCAAAGACGAGGCGGAGGCCCTCGCGCTTCTCGCTCATTCGCGCTGCGATCTGGTCATCTGCGACACCCTTCTGCGCGCGATGGACGGCGGCGAATTCGTCCGCCGTTTGCACCGGCAGCCTTTCTCGAGAGGCCTCCCCGTCGTCTTCCGCGTGCCCTCTTTCAGAAGGCGGCAGGCGCGTCTTCTCGCCGCGGCCTGCGGCGCCGAAGCTCTGGTGCTGTCCGCCGGCAGGAAGAGAGGGGCGGTCGAAGCCGTCGAAAAGATGCTTTTGCGCCGGGGCGGGGCGGTGCAGGTTGTGTCGGCGAAGGCGGTGGAAAGGCGCCCGAAACGGGAGGCCAAGCGGCTGCGCTTTTGCGGCAGCCGCTTCGAGGCGCTTCTCGCCTCGGGATTGGGGATTTGCGGCGAGCGCGATCGCCAGCGCCTTTTGCAAAGGCTCGCTTCGAGCGCCCGCGATCTCGCCGGGGCGGGGATCGCAATCTCCGCCGCAGGTAGAGAGGACGGGCTCGAAGGCCTTGCCGTCTGCGGCTTGGCAAAGCCGCTTGCCGGCGAAACCTCGGCGCGTCTCTACCGCCGCGATCCGTTTCGCGCGCTCTTTGCCGCGCCTCGGCCGCTGAGGCTTGCCGAACCCGGCTTCTTCTGCGGCCTCCTCCCCGTGCGCGCCCTTCTCGCCGTGCCCATCCGTTCCGAAAGCCGGGTCTACGGCTGGATTTGCCTTTTGCAAAAGCTCGGCCTTTCGGGGTTTACGCAAAAGGATGAGAACGCCCTTGCCGATCTTGGCGCTCGAGCCGGAGAGGCCTTCG
>JAJYIC010000159.1 GCA_021790295.1 Pseudomonadota bacterium
AGCCGGGAAGCCCGCAAACGAGCCTTCCCCCCCAGGGCGAGGGGAAGGGATCGATGCGAAGCCTGCCGGGCGCGAGGATCTCGTAAGCGATAAGGCGGGAACTTTCGGTGTCGGCAACGTAAAGGGTCTTTTCATCGGGCGAAAGGCCGATCCCGTTCGGGGTCAGGAAGGGATAAACGAGTTCGGCGATGCGGGAGCCGTCGGGAAGGGCATAATAGATCCCGCCATGGTCGCGCCGGCGCGCGTATCTTTTGCCGAGATCGGTGAAATAAAATCCGCCTTGGCGGTCGAAGACGATGTCGTTCGGCGCCGAAAGCTCGTGCTCGCCGCAATGGGTGTAAAGCACCTTCCTCGCGCCGGTTTTGGCGTCGATCCTCTCTATGGAGCCGGTCTTGTAGTCTTTTGCCGGTCCGGTCGAAAGAAAGCCGCCCAAGGCGTATTCGTTGCCGCCGTTGTTGCAAAGGTAAAGCGCGCCGTCGGGCCCGAAGGCGAGACCGTTCGGTCCCCCGCCCGTTGCCGAGACCACGGATTTGGCGCCGTCCACGGCGATGCGGGTGACCCTTCTGCCGGCGATCTCTCCGAGGATGACCGAACCCTCGGCCAAAGCCACAGGGCCTTCGGGAAACCCGAGCCCGCTCGCCATGATGCGGATATCGGCCATCGCGCTCCTCCAGCTTTCTCGGTTGCGACCGCACCGGCATTTTGGGGCGCCCCGCAAAGGCCCGTCAAGCCGGCCCGGCTTTCCCTCTCGCCGCGCGTTGCGCTGGCGCTATAGTCGGGCGATGGCCCCTTTCGAGCCCTTCCCTTTTGGCGAGGGCCGAGTGCGGCCTAAAGGCGGCGGAAGGGCGTTTTCAAGAAGGCCGCCCTTATGCGGTCTCTCAAGGGAAAGGCACGGGCGCCATGAACGGGCGGCATTTTTACGGGGTACGCATCGAGGGCGCGAAATGGGGGGTGAGCTTCGGTTCGGCTCTTTCCATCGCGATCTCCTATACGAACCACCATTCGATCCTGTGGGCGATCATCGACGGCATCTTTTCCTGGATCTACGTCCTTTATTTCGCGCTCTTCCGTTAGGGGGCACGCCGGGAGGAGAAAACCGCTTGCCGCAGGATGGAAGCGGCGGAAAATACCGGAGAGACCTGGAAGAGTCGCGCGGGAGGAAAGATGAGCGAGCCGAGCTATGTGCACGGGGCGAGCGAAAGGCCTTTTATCGGCGAGACGATCGGGGTCCATTTCGACCGCATGGTGGGGGAATTCGGCGGGCAGGACGCCCTTATCGTCCGCCATCAAGGGCTGCGCTGGTCTTATGAGGCTTTGAAGGAACGGGTCGATGCCTTTGCCGCCGGCCTCTTCGCGCTCGGCCTCGAACGCGGCCAAAGGGTCGGGATCTGGTCTCCGAACAATGCCGAATGGGTCGTCGCCCAATTCGCCACGGCGAAGGCGGGCCTCATTCTCGTCAATATCAATCCCGCCTATCGCTTGGCCGAACTCGAATACGCCCTCAACAAATCCGGCTGCACCGCGCTCATCACCGCGCCCCGTTTCAAGACGAGCGATTATCTCGCGATGCTGCGCGAACTCGCGCCCGAGATCGCGCGGGCCGCACCCGGAAACCTGCACGCCGCCCGCCTACCGGACTTGCGCCTTTTGATCGCCATCGGCGAGGAGGACGCGCAAGGCATGCTGAGGTTCGACGACGTCTCGGGTCTCGCCCGGGGCGGCGAGCGCGAGCGCCTCCTGAAAGGCGCGCAAGAGCTGCAATTCGACGACCCGATCAACATCCAGTTTACGAGCGGCACCACCGGTTTTCCCAAAGGGGCGACGCTCACCCATCACAACATCCTCAACAACGGCTTTTTTATCGGCGAGGCGATGAGGTTCAGCGCCAGCGACCGCCTGTGCATCCCGGTTCCGCTTTATCACTGTTTCGGCATGGTTCTCGGCAATCTCGCCTGTTTGACGCATGGCGCGGCAATGGTCTTCCCGTCCGAAGGCTTCGAGCCTCTGGCGACCTTGGAGGCCATCGAGGCCGAGCGCTGCACCGCCCTTCACGGGGTGCCGACCATGTTCATCGCCGAAATGGATCATCCCGATTTCCGCAAATTCGATCTTTCCTCTTTGCGCACCGGGATCATGGCCGGAAGCCCGTGCCCGATCGAGGTGATGAAGCGCGCGGTCGAGTCGATGAATTTGAAGGAGATCACGATCGCTTACGGGATGACCGAGACGAGCCCCGTCAGCTTCCAATCCTCGGCCGAAGACCCTCTCGAACGGCGGGTCTCGACGGTCGGCCGGGTCCATCCTCATATCGAGGTCAAGATCGTCGACGCCGAGGGCAGGGTCGTGCCACGCGGCGCCCCGGGCGAACTCTTGACCCGCGGCTATTCGGTCATGCTCGGCTATTGGAACGATGAGGAGAAGACGAAGGAAGCGGTCGATGAGGCGGGCTGGATGCACACCGGAGACCTCGCCACGATCGACGCGGAAGGCTATTGCAACATCGTCGGCCGCATTAAGGACATGGTGATCCGCGGAGGGGAGAACGTCTATCCGCGCGAGATCGAGGAATTCCTTTACCGCCATCCGAAGATCCAGGACGTGCAGGTGATCGGGGTTCCGGATAAGCGGTATGGAGAGGAGCTTTGCGCCTGGATCCGCCTGCGCCAAGGGGAAAGCGCGAGCGCCGAGGAGATCCGCGCCTTTTGCCAAGGCCAGATCGCCCATTTCAAGATCCCGCGTTACATCAAGTTCGTCGACGGCTTTCCGATGACCGTGACCGGGAAGATCCAGAAATTCCTGATGCGCGAAGAGACGATCCGCGAACTGGGGCTCAAGGTCGAAAAAACCGCCTGAGCTACCCGGCGCGGGAATGGCGGGCGAGGGCGGCGCCGGGCCAGAGATCCGGCCGTGCACGCCGGTATTGCGGCGGAGTGGCCGCGTCGGCTTCGAGCACATCGGCCGCGTGCCAGCCCCAGCGCGGGTCGTCGAGAAAGCCGCGCGCGAGAGCCACCCAATCGGCCTGTCCTTCGGCGAGGATCGCTTCGGCCTGGCGCGGATCGACGATCATTCCCACGGTCTGTACGGCGATGCGGCTCATCTTTTTGACCGTCTCGGCAAACGGCACCTGATAGCCGGGGGCGACGGCAACGCGCGCTTTGGGACTGATCCCGCCCGAGGAGACGCAGACGTAATCGAAACCCAAGGTTTCGAGTTCGCGCGCGAAGATCCCGGCGTCTTCGGGAGAAAGCCCGCCTTCGATCCAGTCCGAGCCGGTGATGCGCATGCCGAGGGCGTTCGAACGGGGCCACACGCGGCGCACGGCCTCTGCGACTTCGAGAGGAAAGCGCATCCGATTCTCTGCGCTTCCGCCGTAACCGTCTTCGCGGCGGTTGGCGATGGGAGAGCAAAAGCTGTGCAAAAGGTAACCATGCGCGCCATGCAGTTCGATGAGATCGAAACCGAGGCGATCGGCGCGTCGCGCGGCGGCGGCAAAGGCCTCGCGTATGCGCGCGAGGCCCGCCTCGTCGAGCGCTTCCGGCCGGGGCGCGGCTTCATCGAACGGGATCGCGGAGGGGGCAACGGTCGCCCAGCCGCCTGCCGAAGGGGGAAGGGGCTTTCCGCCTTTCCAGGGAACCTCTGAGGAAGCCTTGCGCCCGGCATGAGCAAGCTGGATGCCGAGACGCGCGTTCCCCCAGCGCCGGCAAAGGGAAACCACAGGTTCGAGCGCGGCCTCGTTCAAGTCCGAATAAAGCCCGAGACAGCCGGGAGTGATGCGTCCCTCGGGCTCGACCGCCGTCGCCTCGACGATCACGAGCCCGGCCCCTCCCATCGACAAGGACCCGAGATGCTGCAGATGCCAGTCATTGGCCGAGCCGGCGGCGGCGCTATATTGGCACATCGGCGAGACCGCGATGCGGTTGGCGAGGCTAACGCCGCCGATCGTGATCGGCGAAAAAAGGAGGCTCCCTCGTTTCATCGGATTCCTCGCGCGGTTGCCGCTGACTTGCGGCCCTGAGACAGCCTCCTAGCATGAGCCGCGCCAAGGGTGAGCCCCGCTTGGCGCAGAGGCCGCATGCGCGCCTTTCAACGCTCGCCCTGGCCCTTCTCTTCAATCGAAAAGAGAAAGGTCGATCGCCTCCCCCATCTTGCGATACCCGAGATCGCTCGGATGCAGATGATCGCCGCAATCGTAGAGAGCGAGCATGCGATTTGGATGTTCGGGGTCGGCAAGCGCTTGTTCGAAATCGATAACCGCGTCGAAAGCGCCCTTTTCGCGGATCCAGGCGTTGACCTCTTGCCGTACCGCCTCACGCGCGAGGGTGTAGGCGCCGGGGAGAAAGTTCTCGTTTTCAAAACCGAGAAGCGTCCCGGCAAAGATCGTGACGCCACAGGCCCTGGCGCGAACGGAAAGCTGCTGCAACCCCGCGATCATCCCTTCGGCGCTCACCTCTTCGTCGGGTTTTTTCCAGCGGTTGCGGATGTCGTTGATGCCGAGAAGGACGATCGCGTGGGTGATCCCGGGTTGCGAGAGGACATCGCGATCGAAACGCCTCTGGCCGCTCTCTCCGCGCACGTCGTGGAGGATGCGGTTGCCGCCAAGTCCCTGGTTCATGACGCCAAAGCCGCGGCCGCCGCGGGCGATGAGGCGGCGGGAGAGTTCGTCCGGCCAGCGCGCATGCGCGTCGTGGCTCGAAAGGTTGGCGTCGGTCAAGGAATCCCCAAGCGCGACGATGCCGCCCGTTTCGGCGGAGGCTTCGACATCGACCCCGCTCAAAAAATACCAGTCGTCGCAAAGCCGCCCGACCGGCATCTGGGCGCAGCGCGTAAAATCGCCCGGAGGCGAGACGAAATGGGTCTGGCGCGCGTAACGGCCGGTGACGCCGAAACTCGCCGTCACCTCGCCCGGCAGATAAAGGCTGACGGAAAGATCGGAAAGGGGCGGCAGATCGAGCTTGACCGGATCGCTCAAAAGGGGTGCGCCGGCGGCCAAGATCGCGCTCTCTTTGCCGCCGAAAGTCAAAGGGCGATCGCTTTCAGGAAGGATCGCCGGGCCTTTCTCTCTGAGCCCCACGCGCGCGGCGCCAATTTCGAGTTTCCCCGTTCCATGCGCGTTCGAAAAGCGTATGCGAAGGCGCCTGCCGCCGATGCTGGCGCGGGCGTACATGCGCAACGTCTGGTTCGAAAGGGCGACCCCTTCGGCCGGCGCCGGAGAGGCCGTCCAGGTTCCGACCCAATGCTCTTTTTGTTGCATGGCGCTTTTTCCCTTCGGATCTCGGCGAGAACTGCCGCCAATCAATCCTAACGAAGGGGAGGCGTTCCTCGAAAGGGGTTGCGGGGGTGAGGAGAGAGCGATGCGCAGGCTTTTTCCGAACCTTCTTCCGATCGGCTAAAATCGGCCGATGCGTTCGCAGGATTTCGACTACGAACTGCCGCGCGAGCGGATCGCGCAATATCCGTGCGAGCCGCGCGAGACGGCGCGGCTTCTTTCGATCCCCGCCGAAGGCGCTTTTGCCGACAGGAGGATCGCCGATCTCCCCCGGCTTTTGCGCCCGGGCGACCTCCTCCTTTTCAACGATACCAAGGTGATCCCGGCGCGACTTTTCGGGCGGCGCGCAGAAGCGAGGGTCGAGGCGACGCTTTATCGCGACGAAGGAGGAGGGGTGTGGCGCGCCTTTTTGAAGGGAGGCCGGCGGCTCAAAGAGGGCGAAACCATCGATTTTGCCCCCGATCTTGCCGCCCGCCTCCTCGCAAAGCATGGCGAGGAGGGCGCGAGCCTCTTTTTCGGCCTCGAAAGGGAGGCGTTGCGCGCCGCGCTTTGGCATTATGGCGCCATGCCTTTGCCGCCTTATATCCGCCGTCCCGAAGGCGGCGACCCGGCCGATAAATGCCTTTACCAGACGATCTTCGCGCGCTCGGAAGGGGCGGTTGCTGCGCCGACCGCGGGGCTTCATTTCACCCCGGCGCTGATGGCCGGATTGAAAGAGCACGGCATCCTTTATGCGACGATAACCCTTCACGTCGGCCCCGGAACCTTTCTTCCGGTCAGGGCGAGCGACCCCGGCGAGCATAAGATCGGCGCCGAAGAAGGGGTCGTCGGCGCCGCGGCCGCGGCCGCGATCAACAAGGCGCGAGAGGCGGGCGGGCGGATCGTCGCCGTTGGCACGACGAGTCTCAGGCTTCTCGAAAGCGCCGCAAATGAAGCGGGCGAGATCGCGCCGTTTAACGGCAAGACCGA
>JAJYIC010000160.1 GCA_021790295.1 Pseudomonadota bacterium
CAGAGCTAAGAGGGGAAAGGGAGAAAAAGCGTGGCGCGCTCTTTGTGGAAAGGCCCATTCGTCGACGGCTATCTTTTGAACAAGGCCGAACATGCGCGCGCTTCGGGACGCAACGAAGTGATCCGCACCTGGTCGCGCCGTTCGACCATCTTTCCGCAATTCGTCGGGCTGACCTTCGGCGTCTATAACGGCCACAAATTCATCCCGGTTCTCGTCACCGAAAACATGATCGGTCACAAGTTCGGCGAATTCTCTCCGACGCGGACCTTTTACGGGCACGCCGGAGACAAAAAGGTGAAAAGGACCTGAGATGGGCAAGGAAAGGGCGCCAAGGCGCCTTTCCGACGGCGAGGCCGGAGCGAGCCTGCGCGGGCTTCATACGAGCGCGCGCAAGCTCAACCTTCTCGCCCGCGCAATCCGCGGCAAGGACGCGGCCGAGGCTCTGGCGGTGCTCGGCTTTTCCCCCCGCCGCGTCGCCCGCGACGTGCGAAAGACGTTGCAATCGGCGATCGCCAATGCCGAAAACAACCATCAGCTCGATGTCGACCGCCTTTACGTCAAGGAGGCGACGGTCGGCCGAGCCTTTGTCTTGAAGCGCTTTCACACCCGCGGCCGCGGCCGTTCGGCGCGGGTCGAAAAGCATTACGCCCACCTTATGCTGGTCGTTGGCGAAAGGCCGCAGGAAGGATCCTAATGGGTCAAAAGGTCAATCCGGTCGGGCTCCGGCTCGGCATCAACCGCACCTGGGATTCGCGCTGGTTTGCCGACAAGGACTACAGCGCCCTTTTGCACGACGACATCGCTTTGCGGGGGTTTCTCTCCGAACGCCTGCAAGGGGCGGGGCTTGCGCGCATCGTCATTGAACGCGCCGCGAAAAAGACCCGCATCACCCTTTATTCGGCCCGGCCTGGCGTCGTCATCGGCAAAAAGGGCGCCGATATCGAAAGGCTGCGAAGCGATCTCGGCAAGGTGACGACGAGCGAGGTTTCGCTCAACATCGTCGAAATCAGGAAGCCCGAGATCGACGCGAGGCTGATCGCCGAAGGCATCGCCCAGCAGCTCGAACGCCGCGTCGCCTTCCGCCGGGCGATGAAACGCGCCGTGCAATCGGCGATGCGTCTCGGCGCGCAAGGGATCAGGATCAATTGTTCTGGTCGCCTCGGCGGCGCCGAGATCGCGCGCATGGAGTGGTACCGCGAAGGGCGGGTGCCGCTCCACACGTTGCGCGCCGACATCGATTTCGGTTACGGCACGGCCAAGACGACTTACGGCACCTGCGGGGTCAAAGTCTGGGTATTCAAAGGCGAAATTCTCGCTCATGACCCGATGGCCCAGGATAAGCGTCTGCAAGAGGCCGGCCCCCATGAGCGCGGCCGCCGCGAAGGGATCGGGTGAGGGCGATGCTCGCTCCCAAAAAAAGCAAATACAGAAAGGCGCAGAAAGGGCGAATCCGCGGGCTTGCCAAAGGCGGCACGACCCTCAATTTCGGCGCCCATGGCCTCAAATCGCTTGAAGCGGGGCGCTTGACGGCGCGCCAGATCGAAGCGGCGCGGCGCGCCATCACGCGCCACATCCGCCGCGCCGGAAGGGTGTGGATCCGCATCTTCCCCGATGTGCCGGTCTCGAAAAAGCCGGCGGAAGTGCGCATGGGCAGCGGCAAAGGGTCTCCCGAATTCTGGATCTGCCGGGTCAAACCGGGCCGCATCCTCTTCGAACTCGAAGGCGTCTCGCTCGATGTCGCGCGGCAGGCGTTTCTTTTGGGCGCGGCGAAGCTGCCGATCGGCACCCGCATCGTCTCGCGACCGAGCGAGGAGAGCGCAGAATGAAGGCAAGCGAACTGCGCCTCAAAACCGATGACGAGCTTTCTGCCGAACTCGATCTGTTGGGCAAGGAGAAGTTCAACCTGCGTTTCCAGCGCGCGAGCGGGCAGCTCGAAAACACCGCGCGCGTGCGCCAGGTGCGCCGCGACATCGCCCGCATCATGACGATCCTCGGCGAACGCCGCCGCAAAGCCTCCGGAAAAGGCTCTTAAAGAGGGGACAGTGTCGAAACGAATCCTTCGCGGCGTCGTCGTCAGCGACCGCTCCGACAAGACGGTCGTGGTCCGGGTGGAGCGCCGTTTCAAGCATCCGGTCACCAAGAAGTTCGTCACCCGCTCGAAAAAATACGCGGCTCACGACGAGGCAAACCGTTTCCACGTCGGCGACAGCGTCGCCATCGAGGAAAGCCGGCCGATCTCGAAGAAGAAACGCTGGATCGTGCTCGCCGATGCCGGAGAGGCTCTGCCCTCTGCCGCGGGCGGCGCTGAAGGAGAGGCGCCATGATCCAGATGCAGACGAACCTCGACGTCGCCGACAATTCGGGGGCGCGCAGGGTGCAATGCATCAAGGTTCTCGGCGGCTCGAAAAGAAGGACCGCGACCATCGGCGACGTCATCATCGTTTCCGTCAAAGAGGCGATCCCGCGCGGGCGCGTCAAAAAGGGCGATGTTCATCGGGCGGTGATCGTGCGCACCGCGAAAGAGATCCAGCGCGCCGACGGCAGCGCCATCCGCTTCGACCGCAACGCCGCCGTGCTTATCACCGCTCAGGGCGATCCCATCGGCACCCGCATTTTCGGGCCGGTGACGCGCGAATTGCGGGCGCGCCGGTTTATGAAGATCGTCTCTCTCGCGCCTGAAGTTCTCTGAGAGGCGGGAATGGAAAAGGCGAGCGCAGCAAAGCTCAAGATCAGAAAGGGCGACAATGTCGTCGTCATCAGCGGCCGCGACAAAGGCAAGACCGGCGAGGTTTTGCGGGTTTTCCCTTCCGAGTTGCGGGCCATCGTGCAAGGGGTGGCGATCGCGCGCCGCCATACGCGCCCGCGTATGGGCGAGCCGGGCGGCATCGTCGAGAAAGAGCTCAAGATCCACATCTCGAACCTCGCCCACCTCGATCCCAAGACAGGAAAGCCGACGCGGGTCGGCTATAAACGCCTCGAAGACGGGCGCAAGGTGCGCATTGCCCGCCGTTCGGGCGAAATCATCGAGAGTTGAGAGAGTGGCCAAGACACGTTTCGAGGACCATTACAGGACTGTGGTGCATCCGGCGCTGATGGCCGAATTCGGCTACAAAAACCCGTTGGCGGCGCCGCGGCTTTTGAAGATCGTCGTCAACATGGGCGTCGGCGAGGCCGTCCAGGACGCCAAAAAGATCGACGCGGCGCAGGCCGAACTCGGCGCCATCACCGGCCAGCACCCGGTCGTCACCCGCGCCAAACGCTCGATCGCCACCTTCAAACTGCGCAAAGGGATGCCGATCGGCTGCAAGGTGACCTTGAGGCGGGAACGCATGTACGAGTTTCTCGACCGTCTCATCACCATCGCCTTGCCGCGGGTTCGCGACTTTCGCGGGATCTCGGCGAGAAGCTTCGACGGCCGCGGCAATTTTGCCCTCGGCCTCAAGGAACAGATCGTCTTCCCGGAGATCGATTACGACCGGGTCGACGCGGTGCGGGGGATGAACGTCGTCGTCTGCACTTCGGCCAAGACCGACGCCGAAGCGAAAGCGCTTCTCAAAGGTTTCGATATGCCGTTCGTCGGCTGAGAAAGGATGGAAAGGAGCGAAATGGCGAAAAAAAGCGCGATCGAAAAGAATTCGCGTCGCGAAAAGCTGGTCAAGAAATTTGCCGCGAAGAGGGCGCGCCTCAAAACCGCGGCGCGCGACCGCACCGCGCCTCCCGAAGCGCGTTTTGCCGCCCAGATGAAGCTCGCCGAACTTCCCCGCAACGGCGCGCGAAGCCGCATCCGCAACCGCTGCGCTTTGACCGGGCGCCCGCGCGGCTACTATCGCAAATTCAGGTTGTCGCGCATCGCCTTGCGCGAACTTGCCTCGGCCGGGCAGATCCCCGGCGTCGGCAAATCGAGCTGGTGAGAAAAGCGATGACCATGAGCGACCCTTTGGGCGACATGCTGACCCGGATCCGCAACGGACAAAGGGCGCGCCAAAGCGTGGTCAACGCCCCCGCCTCCAAACTGCGCGGAAACGTCCTCGAAGTGTTGCGCCGGGAAGGCTATATCCGCGATTTCAGGCGCGAGGAAGTGCGTCCCGGCATCGCCCTTTTCAAGATCGAGCTCAAATATGTCGAGGGTGAACCGGCGATCCGCGAGATCGCACGGGTCTCCAAACCCGGCCGCCGCGTCTATTCGCGCATCGCCGATCTGCCGCGCATCTATAACGGCCTCGGCATCGCCATCCTTTCGACCCCGCGCGGGGTCATGTCGGACAACGAAGCCCGCGCCGCCCGCGTCGGCGGCGAAGTTCTCTGCCGCGTCTTTTGAGAGGGTTTGATGTCGCGCATCGGCAAAAAGCCGGTCAGGATCCCCGAGGGCGTCGAGATGACGCTCTCGGGCAACACGCTTTCGGCAAAAGGCCGCCTCGGCGCGCTTTCCCTTCAACTCGGCGGCGAGGTCGAAGCGACGATCGAAGCGGGCGAGGTCAAGATCGCTCCCAAAGGCGAAAGCAAAAGGGCGCGGGCGATGTGGGGAACGACGCGGGCTCTGGTCAACAATATGGTTGCGGGAGTCGCCAACGGTTTTAGCGTCGCTCTCGATATCAACGGCGTCGGCTACCGCGCTGCCGTGCAGGGCAAGACCCTCACCTTGCAGCTCGGCTTCAGCCACGAAATCGCCTTTCCGATACCGTCCGACATCACCATCGCCTGTGAAAGACCGACGGCGATCACCATTTCCGGCATCGATCGCCAAAGGGTGGGCCAGGTCGCCGCCGAAATCCGCGCCTTCCGCGCGCCTGAGCCTTACAAAGGCAAAGGCATCAAATATCGCGACGAGATCGTCCGCCGCAAGGAAGGAAAGAAGAAGTAAAAGAATGCTGGAAAAGGCAAAAGCGCTTTACCTGCGGCGCCAAAGGCGCGTGCGCTCGAAGCTGAAACGCGTGGCCGGAGAGCGGCTGCGCCTTTCGGTCTTCCGCTCTTCGAAGCATATTTACGCGCAGATCATCGACGACGCGAAAGGGCGGACTTTGGCGGCCGCTTCGAGCCTCGATCCGGGCCTCAAGGAAAGCCTCAAAACGGGCGCCGATGTCGCCGCGGCCCGCGCCGTCGGCCTTCTCCTCGCCGAAAAGGCGAAAGCGAAGGGGATCGCCCGGGTCGTGCTCGATCGCGGCGGCTATCTTTACCACGGCCGGGTGAAAGCTTTGGCCGAGGGCGCCCGCGAGGGCGGTCTCGATTTCTAGAGGGACCAGAGGAAAAGCATGGCACGCAGTCAGAGCGAAAGGCGAGGCCGCGGCGAGGGCGAGCGCCAAACGCGCGAAGAATCCGAGTTTGCGGAAAGGCTCGTCAGCATCAACCGCGTCGCCAAGGTGGTCAAAGGCGGCCGGCGTTTCGGTTTTGCCGCTCTCGTCGTCGTCGGCGACCGCAAAGGGCGGGTCGGCTATGGCGCCGGCAAGGCCCGCGAAGTGCCGGAAGCGATCCGCAAAGCGACCGAGCAGGCGCGCCGCGGCATGATCCGCGTGCCCTTGCGCGAAGGGCGCACCTTGCACCACGATATAAGGGCGGGTTACGGCGCGGGAGAGATCATCATGCGCGCGGCCCTACCCGGGACCGGGATCATCGCCGGAGGCCCTTTGCGGGCGATCTTCGAAGCGCTCGGAGTGCATGACGTGGGCGCGAAATCGCTCGGCAGCTCCAACCCGCACAATATGATCAAGGCGGCTTTCCGCGCCCTTTCGGGGTTGATGAGCCCGCGCATGGTGGCCTCTCGGCGCGGCAAAAAGGTCGGCGAGATCCTCGGCGGCCGCGAGAGCGCGGGGCGCGGAGAAGCGGCATGAAAAGCGCAAAACCGGCGAGCGCAGGACAGGCGAGTGCAGGACAGGTGAGCGCAAAACGGGTGACCGTCGTCCAGTTCGGAAGCCCGATCGGCCGGCGCGCCGATCAGGAGGCGACCCTCAAAGGCCTCGGCCTCAACAAAAGGCACCGCCGGCGCAGCCTTCTAGACACCCCCTCGGTTCGCGGCATGATCGCCAAGGTGAAACACCTCGTCCGCATCGAAAAGGAAGAGGGATGAAGCTCAACGAGATCGCCGACCGCAAGGGCGCCCACCACCGTTCGAAACGGCTTGGACGCGGCATCGGTTCGGGCAAAGGCAAGACCGCGGCGCGCGGAGGCAAAGGCCAGACGGCGCGCAGCGGCGTCGCCCTCGCCGGTTTCGAAGGCGGCCAGACCCCGCTCCACCGCCG
>JAJYIC010000161.1 GCA_021790295.1 Pseudomonadota bacterium
GGCCTTCTCGCGGGCGCCCCCCGAATGCGCCGCAGGCGGTCGCTCTGTCAGCGCCCGCCCCACGACCTCTCCCGACAATTTCAGTTCGTTCTCATAGGTCATCCGCTCGGTAAGCGCCTTGATCGAACGGCCCATTGCCGCGCATTCCTGCGGATGCGAAAACGCCCAGGCGACGCGCTCGTCGAAATCGCTGAGATCGGCCTTTATCGGTATGTAGTTCTCCCACGCCACCAACCGGTCGTAATACCACTGGCGAAAGCCGGAAGGCGAAGCGACCTTGAGCACGGTGGCGCCCATCAGCATCGCCGTGAACAATCCGTTCCATGCGTTTCCGTTGCCGTCGATATCGACGAGGTAGCGATATTTCAAATAATCGGATTTGGCGCACTGCTGTCTTTGAAAGCCGGCCTCTTTGATCGCATCTATCAGGAATTGTTCGCGTATCTGCCCGAACCCGCCTTCCGACTCGACGATCCCTATGTCGAGGCGGCTCTTGAACGGAGATTCCGAGGCGACAGAGCAAAGATGCAATCTTTGCAGCCATGTCCAGTCCTTGACGACTGCTCCGCGCTGCGGCGTGCGGCTTCTGCGCCCTGTTCCGCGGCCCCGCCAAAAGACGGTCTCCCGCCGTTCGTGCCACGGGATCCAGCCTCTCTTGATGCTCGCCCGCAAGGCCGCGTAGCCGTTCTCCAAAAGGAAATAGGAATCGGCCACCAGATGGGCGTTTTCGATGTTCGAGCAGAACGCGATCCTCGGGTATTTGCCCAAAGCCGATGCGTCGTCGAGGTCCCAGATCGCTTCGCCCTCGGAAAGGGCGAGCACGGGGCTGCTCATGCAGATCCTGCGGACGACGTCGAAACGGTCGAGGCCGTTCGAAAAGGTCGTCTTGAGGATTTCCTCGGGGACATCGATACGGCGCTTTTCGCCGGTGATTGCGAGCAGCATCTGGTGGGCTGTCGATAGGCCGATCCGTTCGCGCGGCGCCAGATGGGCCTCGAACGCGCCGATCAGGGGCTCGCGATTGAGGAGGGTGTTGAGGCATTCTTCCGCGCTCCTGCGCGCGGAGGCCAGATCGCCTTCAGCCATCAAACGCCGCGCGTCGTGGGCGAGTGCAACGATCTCCGGTCGCAAATATCACCTCCGCCGGGCCGCCCCGAATCGCGCCCCTTATCCGCGGCCGGGCCGAGCCGCCCCGCCGCCCGTTTGCCGAGAGCCTTCGCGGCCGGCGCCGAGTCCCCCCGGGCAATTCTTCTCGGCCCAGACGCGCGCGAATATTTCGAAGGCGTCCTCCATCGTAAAGGCGGGCGGGTTCGCGCTTTCCCTCTCGCCTCTGCCCTCTTCGCGGAAGAGCCTGCCGTCCTCTCGGCCGAGAAACCTTTTGGCCACATTGCTGTTTCCGGGCGAGAATTCCTCCATGATGGCGCGGCGCCATTCGGGTGGGAGCGCCCGCCGGTTCTCTGTGCTCAGCCTTTCGAGGATTGCCAACAGATCGCCCTGCCGCGGGTCCGGTCTGAAACCCGATTGTTCGGAAAGATGGGGAAGATGGCGGTTGAACCGCCTCAGGAATTCGAGCATGCGCGGATCGAGGCCGCGGTTCTGGGCGGGCGGCCGCTCCAATCCCGAAGGATCGATCCCGAGCCCCGCCGCCGCGATAAAATCATCGATCAAATCACCGCCCTTGAACTCACGGCGATCGAACACCCGAACCCGAAGAGCCTCGGCGCCGAACGCTTTGGCCCAGCGCGTGCAAAGCGCATCATAATCCAGAAATTCCCTTTTTGCATCGGCCGTCGGGAGCCCGATGGGCTCGGTCGAGCGGGTCTTGACCGCGGTCGAATAATAGCTGACCCACATCTCGTCCTGCCGTCTCAGGTAGAGGAGGACCGCGACGGTCCCGATCGGCGCCAGAAGATCGCGCAGGCGTTCGATTTCATCGGCAAAGAGAAGCCGGGACGAACAATGCTCGGAAGAGAGGACGAGGCTCCCGCAGTGCGAGGCGCGGCATTCGCCGAGAAGATCGCGCGAAAAGGCGGCGCGGAAGCGGCCGATCGGTTCCCCTCCAAGGCGCAAGCGCAGATCGTCCGGCCGGTCGTCGCGGCGGCCGTAAATGGGCAGCTTGTCGTGACTGACGGAATCGAGAAGGTAGCCGCAAGAGGGGACGAGGACGCCCTTTTCTCTCAATCTCGCGGCATTGTTCTTGAGAAACCTCTGGATCGTGGTGGTCCCGGTTTTCTCGGCGCCGATATGGAGGGTTACGCGCATCGGTCCCCGAGAGCCGCGGCTCTTATCGGCCGGCCGCGCCGCATGCTATTCCTCCACCTTGATCGCGCCGATGCAAAGGCCGAGAAGGCGCCCGTCCGCGGATTCCTGCGGCGGGCCGTGCCGCAATTCGAGATCGATCCAGCCGGTAAAACCGGCCTCCGGCGCCAAAGCCTCGCAGAGAAGGCTCGCGGCGCCGTCGCGGGCGTTGACGAGAACCCGCGCCTCCTTGCCGCAAGAGCGCAGGGCGAGCCCTTCGAGAACCCCGGGCGGCGCCTTTTCGCACCAGATCGCAACGCGGTAGCGTCCGGGCCTCGCGACCGCCACGCGAATCCGCGCGAGCCGTCCCGGCCCCGTCCAACGCCACCAGTCTTTGCCGTTTGATTCGGGGGCATGAAAGCCCCTGCCGACGAGCGCGCCTTCGAGCAGATGGGGGTCTCCGAAAGGCTCGTATTCCTCCCGCGAAGCCTCCGCCGCGCTCGCGGACGGCGCGGCGTTAAAAAGCTCATCGGGCTCTTGCGCGAAGGAATCGCTCAATGCCCCCTCACCCATTTCGCCTTCCTCGCCCTCCCCGGCCTCTGCGCCGCGCCCGAAAGGAAGGGTCTGCAGCGCCTCTTCGTCAGGCTCCGTGAAACCGACGATGTCGTCTTCGGTTGCGAGGGGGGCGAGAGAAGCCTCAAGGCGCGCCAGGTCCCTCTCCTGCGCAAGGGTCGCAGCGTCAGGGCCTCCAGGTTTTTGCGTGCGAAGGGGAGGCGTGAAGAGGCTCGCGCCGCGGCCGCAGGCTTGCCTTTCCGCGAAAAGAAGGCGCAGGATCTCCTCCTTGCCGCCGCCGTCTTCAAGTTCACCCGCGCAAAACGCCGCTTCGCCGGCGCTCGGCCCGCGCCCGAGGATCAGCCTATAAGCGTCGGCGAGAAACCTCTCTCCCTCGCGCCGCAAAAGATCATCGGCGCGAACGGCGAGCCCTGCGCCCTTTTCGGCCCTCCCGCCCTTTACCTTGCGGGCTTCCGGCCGACGGGATTGCCGCTCTTCGGGGGGCGCAACCGCACCCTCTTCGAGAAGCTCGACAAAGCGGATGGCGCGGGCAAAGGCGGCGGGCGCGGAACAAAGCTCGCGGATGATGTCGAGCTTTTGCCGCCCCGCCCGCAGCTCGTTCAGATGGCGCAAAAGGGCGCGCGATTGCGGCGCCTCGCCGCAAACCTGCCGATAGGCTTCGAGGATGAAATCGATCCCTTCGCGCGCGAGAAGCCGGCGCAGCGAAACCCGCCTCTCCCGCTCCGCTTTTCGCTTTTTTACCGTTTGAAACTCGCGCCCTGCGCCGAGCACGATGGCCTGCGAAAAAATCGCGCCGGGCGCCTCGTCCGTCTTGCGGCGCCGCAGCCCATATTCGTGCGAAGAGACGAGGCTGCGGCGAAACCCGTCAAAAGAAAGAGAACCCGTTCTGATGCGGCCGCAGTAATTGGCAAGCCCTTCCGGATCGGCCGGCCGGCCGAGATAATCGCGATAAAAAAGATCGACCATGGTCTCGACCGAAAGGCCCGCGAGTTGGGCGTCGAAATAGATCCTGCCCGTGACCCAGGGCCTCCCGTAGGGAAGGGCGATGATCTCCTCGATCGTGATCTCGCGCCCGGCGCGCTCGGGCGCCGCGGGAGGAGAGAGCCATTCGCCGGTCTCGGCGATGAGAACCCTCGCCCGGTCCATCGCCGAGGCCTCGACGCCGAAAGGTTTGAGATCGACGGCAAAGCCGTGCCCCAAAGCCTCTTCGGGCCAATCGGCGCGCTTGAGGCGTTCGCACGCCAAAAGGCTGCGCAAGATCTCGGTGCCGAGGGCGGCGTGGACGACGACCTCGTAGCTCCTGAAACGCGGATGCCAGGCGCAGCCGATGAGCCTTGTCCCCTCGACGGCGAGCACGAGCCCGGGCACCTTCAAGCCTGCCCTTGCTGAGGCAGGACGGCCTCGATCGCCGCCATCATCCGCCGATAGGTGCCGGACCAGGAAAATTCGGCCGCGCGCGCAAGAGAGCGCCGCCTCAGCGCCTGCCCGCGCACCCTCAATTCGCTCAAAGCCCGGGCCAGGACGCGGTCGAAATCGCCTTCGCAAAACGGGTCGAAATAAAAGGAGGCCTCCCCCGCGACCTCGGGCAGGCTCGAAGAGCGCGTCGTCACCACCGGAACGCCGAAAGACAAGGCTTCCACAACCGGAAGCCCGAAACCTTCGAAAAGCGAAGGGTAAAGAAGAAGACGCGCATGGCTGAGGAGCGCTCGTTTCGCGCCTTCGCCGACAAAACCGGGAAAGAGGATGCGTCCTTTCTCATAGTCCTCGCTCAAGCCGTAGCGGGCGAGAAGCGCGTCGAATTTCTCGCCCCAACCGTGACGCCCGAGAAAGACGAATTTGAGCCTGCGCAAAAGCGCAGGGTTTCGCGCGAGAGCCTCAAAAACGATCGCGGCGTTCTTTCTGGGTTCGATCGTACCGAGGACGAGGACATAGGGCTCGGCTTTGCGCCCGGCGAAAAGCGCGGGATCCTCCTCTTGGGTTGCCGCGGCGAGAGGGATCGCCACCACCCGTTCGGGATCGAGAGGGCCGAGATAACGCAAAACGTCTTCCCGCGTCGCCTGCGAGACGCAGAAGGTCAGGTCGTTGCTGTGCACGTCCTCGAGGAGAGAACTCGTATGGAATTCGATCGTATCGTCGTTGTGGAACTGGGGCGTAAGGAACGTGCTCAGATCGTGCACGATCTGGCATTCGACATCAAAGCCTCGCCGGCAGCTTTTGCGGTTGGGAAAGATCGCCACATTGAGGCCCGGCAATGCCGCGGGCGCCGGTCGCGTTCCCGAACGCTGCAGGTACCAGGGGAGAAGCTCGCCGTTGCGGCGCAGAACGAGATCGGCCACGATCTCCCGCTCGATCGCGACGCGGCCGTAAAAGAAGGCCGTGCGGCGGCCCTCCTCGCCAAGCATCTCGGCGGCAAGCGCCGCGGTGACCTCGGAGATCCCGGTGTACTGGGTCTCTTTCAAAGGGCCGATTTCGAGGTGAAAGACGGTTTGCGCCACCCACCCTCCCTTTATGCCACCGCCGGCCCTGCGGGGATTTCGCCAAGCCGGTCGAGGCGCGCCTCGATCGATTTCCAGACCGTTTGATAAGAATAGCGCTCTTTTACGACCGCGATCGCGCGCTCTGCCATCTTCGCGCGCTCGCTTTCGCCAAGCGCCGCAGAGCGTTTGAGGGCGGCATAGACCTCGCCCGGCCCGCTGCGCAGGATCGTGAACGGCTTTTCCGCAATGCAGCCCCCGAAATGCTCGCAGTCGTTGGCGATCCTGCGGTCGGCGATGACGAGGGCATTCTCTTCGGTGATGTAATCGAGCATCGCCGTGTGCCGCGTCGTTACCGGCACGACGCCGTGCGCCATCCCTTCGAGGAGCGGCAGGTTCTGCCCTTCCGCGACCGGCGCGCAAAGATAGAAATCGGCAAGGCGGTAAAGCGAGGAGAGCGCCTCCTCGTCGAGAAACTCGTTGCAAAAGACGATGCGGTCGGTTTCGAGGTTTGTTCCCGCCGCCATCTTGGCGCGCACGACGTCGGCGACGACGTCGGCCAAAGAAAAGCGCGAACCCGCGGTCAAAGCCTTGACGAGAAGCACGCTGCCCGGTTCCTCGGCGGCAAAATAATAAAAACCGCGCAAAAGGGCGTCGAGGTTTTTGCGGAAATCCTCGGGATTGAGGATCGTCAGATACAGGCGAAGTTTGGGGTGGGCCGCTCTCCCGCGCGCCAACCACTCCCCGAGCGAAAGCGAACGCGAGGCTGCGACGGCGCGGCTTTGCTCGAGCGGCAAAAGAAAATTGACGAAAAGCGGAGAGACCTCGATCTCGGCGAGGCGGGCGAGCGCCTCTTCGCCGCCGCCGCGAGGCTCGGCCGGCATCGCGATCGGCGCCGGTATGTGATGGACGTTGGCAAGGCCGTGC
>JAJYIC010000162.1 GCA_021790295.1 Pseudomonadota bacterium
GCCTTCGGCGGGGCGGGTCCGGCGCACGCCGCCGTTTTTGCCGCCGAACTCGGGGTCAAAAGGATCGTGATCCCGCAAAAGAAGACCGCCTCGGTGTGGTGCGCTTTCGGCGCCGCCGCCTCGCCCATCCTCCACATCCACGAACATGTCGAGATCATGGCCTCGCCCTTTAGCGAGGAACGGATCAACGCGGCTCTCGAACTTCTCGAAAAGCGGGCGCGCAGCTCTCTTTCCCGCGACGGAGTGGAGAGCGCGGGCCTCCAACTCGAATTCGCTCTCGACATGCGCCACAAGGGACAGATCAACGAGGTCGAAGTGGCTCTCCCCGAAGGCCGCCTCGGCGCCGGTTTCGAGCCCGCGCTTTTCGACCGCTTCTTTACCCGTTACGAAGAGCTTTACGGCCGCTCTTCTTCCTTTCACTTAAGCCGTCTCGAAATCGTCACCTTTCGCCTCCGGGCAAAGGTGCCGACGGCGAGCCCGCAGCTTGTGCGCGACGATCGCGCCTCGTCGCAGGGCGGCTTCGATCCGGCCCCCGGCGCGCGCCGCGGCGAACGCCTCGTCTATTGGGAGACCTTGAAAGCGGTGCGGAAGACCCCCGTTTTCGACGGCGAAAGGCTCGAACCCGGCACCGCCGTTGAAGGTCCGGCGGTCGTCGAGACGACCGATACGACGGCGATCCTGCCGCCCGGACGGCGCCTCTTCGTCGATGCCTTCGGCAATTTCGAGATCGCGCTTCTGTGACGACCGGAGAGAGGAGGGAGAAGGCGATGATCGTCGACACCCATGCCCATCTCGTGCCGAACGGGCTGATCGAGGCTTTGAGCGCAGAATCCCGGCTTTTCCCTTCCGTCGCTTTGAGCCGCGAAGGCGGCGGCCCGCGCCTCGCTTTTGCCGGCGCGGCGCCGACGCGGCCTGTTTCGCCGCGCCTCGGCAATCTCGAAGAGAGGCGGCAATGGCTCAAACGAGCGCGCGTCGATTGCCAATGCGTCGGCGGCTGGACGGATCTTTTCGGCTATGAGCTTGCGGCAGAGGAAGGCGCCGATTGGGCGCGGTTTTGCAACGAACATATGAAAAAGGAGACGGCGGGAGATTCGGCTTTCCTGCCGCTCGCGACGGTGCCGCTCCAGGACGGCAGGCTCGCCGCGCGAGTCCTCGAAGAGGCCTCAGATCAAGGCTTCAGGGGGGTGATGCTGGCGACGCAACCGCATGGGAGCGGCGGCAATCTCGACGATCCTCGGCTCGACCCTTTCTGGGAAGCCGCTTCGGCGCGGGGCGCCGCGGTCTTTCTCCACCCGCAATATATTTGCGGCGACGAAAGGCTTTTGGGCTACGACCTTTTGAACGCCGTCGGCCGTCTCGCCGACACCTCGATCGCCGTGTCCCGCCTTCTTTTCTCCGGGCACCTCACCCGCTTTCCCGGGGTCAATCTCATCCTCGCCCATGCCGGAGGGGCCCTGCCTTACGCCTTGGGGCGGTTGAAGCGCAACTACCTCATCCACAAAAGCGAATACGCCGACCCTGGGGAGGGTTTCGCCCGGCTTTATTTCGACACGGTCCTGTTTGAGCCGCGCGCCCTCAGGTTTTTGTGCGATGTCGCCGGCGCCGACCGGGTCATGCTCGGTTCCGACTATCCTTTTCCGATCGGCGATCTCGATCCCGTCCGCATCGTCGAGGAGACCCCGCTCACCGCGGGAGAACGCCGCGCCATACTCGGGCAAACCGCGGCCCGAGTCTTTGCCGTCGATTGCGCCTGCAGCCCCTGAAAAGGGCGGTGCGGGAGCCTTCCGCCTCTTCGCGTGTTCATCACTGCGGGAGAGAGGCAACAGAAGGAGAGTAGCGGTGGTGCGACGATCGGCTTCGGTTCTTCTTGCGGCGATTTTTCTGTCCGCCGCTTTCGCTCTCGGAACGCCGGCAAAGGCTCAGCCTCCCGGCGTTCGCGTCGGCATGCTTTCCTGCAACGTGGCGGCGGGCTGGGGTTTTGTTTTCGGCTCTTCGCGGGCGATGCGCTGCGTTTTTTCGCCGCATCCCGGTTATGCCGAGCATTACATCGGCACTATCTCCAAATTCGGCGTCGATATCGGCTACCTGCAAAGCGCGGCCATGATGTGGGCGGTGATCGCGCCCACGGCGAACATCGGCCGCGGAGCGCTCGCCGGCAATTATGTCGGAGCCACCGGAAGCGCGACGGTCGGGATCGGAGCGGGCGCCAATGTACTTGTCGGCGGCTCCAACCGGACGATCACGCTGCAGCCGGTCAGCATCGAGGGCAACACCGGGTTCAACGTGGCGGCCGGGGTTGCCGGCCTTGCGCTTCGCCCCGCGCCGTGAGAATCTGAAAGCAGGGCCGCCGCTCCTTCGCTTTGCCGCGGCGGCGAAAGGGCGGCGTATGGATACGGAGTTTCTTGACCGCAGAGAGTTGGGCGCGCCGAGGGCGGCGATTTCTGTTGCGGCCGCCCTAAAGACGCCAAAGGCTGTGACCGGGCTTTTCGCGGCAAGGGCGGGTTTTCGGTTCGCACCGGCGCCAGCCCTGTTCGCATAGCCGGCCCTTCCCGATCTGCGGACAGAGAGGTGTCGACAGAAGAGGGCGCCGCCATTGTCGCGCAAGAGGCCGCCCGCGCGCTGAAGAGGCACGCCTTCAAGGGGCGTATGCGCATTGCCTGGCGGCCTTTTCTCTCTCTCCTTTATTATCTTTACGGCCGCCGTCTGCTGAGCGAGGTGCGCTCGCGGCCGAGGCCGCGCCATGTCGGCATCATCCTCGACGGCAATCGCCGCCACGGCCGCTCTCTCGGCATCATCGAACCGCGCCTTCTTTACGAACTCGGCGCGAGAAAGCTCGATGAAGTCCTCGACTGGTGCGTCGAGCTCGCGATACCGACGGTGACGCTGTGGGTTTTCTCGACCGAGAATTTCCGCCGCCCGCCCGAGGAAGTCTCCGGCATCCTCGAAAGCGTGGCGGCAAAGCTGACCGAGCTTGCCGCCGATCCCGTAATCCACAAGCGCCGGGTGCGCCTGCGCGCGATCGGCAAGCTCGCTTTGCTTCCCGAGCCCGTGGCCGCGGCGATCGCACTCGCCGAAGAGGCAACCCGCGGCTATGACGGGATGGAGCTCAACATCGCCGTCGCTTATGGCGGGCGCCAGGAAATCACCGATGCGGTAAGGGCGCTGCTTTCGACGATGGCGGCAGGGAATAGAAGCCTCAGGGAGGCGGTCGAGGAGATCACTCCCGAAGCGATCGCACGCCATCTCTATACGGCCGGCCTTCCCGACCCCGAGCTGATCATCCGCACCAGCGGCGAGATCAGGCTTTCCGGCTTTCTCTTATGGCAGAGCGCGCACAGCGAATATTATTTCGCCGATGTCTTCTGGCCGGCGTTTCGCAAAATCGATTTCCTGCGCGCGATCCGTTCTTATCAGGGGCGCCAGCGCCGCTTGGGCCTTTGAGGCCTGCGCCCGGCTTTGGCTGGGGTTTGCCCGGTTTGCGTCAACCCGCGTGAGGTCCTTTTGCGCTCGACAAAGCCGACGGTAGCGGTTCTGGCGACGATCGATTCGAAGGGCAGGGAAGCCCTTTTTGTCGCCGACGCGCTCGCGCGCGCCGGGGCAAGGCCGTGGCTTCTCGATCTTTCGCTAAAGCCGCACGATCGCGCTTTCGAGGGCGTCGGCGGGCAAAGGGTGGCCGAGGCGGCGGGCGCCTCCTGGCGCGCTCTCGGCGGGCGTTCGCGGCTCGAAGCCTCTGCGGCGATGGCCGAAGGGGCGAGGAGGCTTTTGCTCGCAAAATTTGCCAAAGGCGAGATCGCCGGCGCCATCGGTCTCGGCGGGGCGAACGGAACAGGCCTTGCCTGTTCGGTCATGCGCGCCTTGCCCTATCTCGTGCCGAAGGTGATGGTGAGCGCGGTTGCCGCAACCGCGGCCGTAGAGTGGTACGTCGGCGAAAGCGACATCGTCATGGTGCCTTCGATCGGCGATATTTCGCGCAACCGGATCACCGACGCGGTGATGGAGAACGCGGCCTTGGCTCTCGCCGCGGCCGCCCGCAACTTTATGGCAAAACGCGATGAGAAAAGGGACCATCCCCCGCTCGTCGCAATCTCGTCCTTTGGCGGCACCGCGCCCTGCGTCGAGCGCGTCGGCGAGCGGCTCGAAGCGTCGGGCTATGAAGTGATCCTCTTCCACGCTTCGGGCGTCGGCGGCAGATCGCTCGAACGCCTCGCCGCTTCGGGCGAACTCGCGGGGGTTGTCGACCTGACGACTCATGAGTTGACCGATCTTCTCGTCGACGGCGTCTATTCCGCCGGCGAGAACCGTTTGACGAGCGCCGGAGCGGCCGGCCTGCCGCAGGTGGTGGTGCCGGGAGCGACGGATCACGCCAACTTCTGGGTCGGTGCGGCGCCGCAACGCTTCGAGGGGCGCGACTTTCTCCAATACAATGAACACAACCTTCTGATGCGCACCGACGGCGAAGAATTCGCGAGCCTCGGCCGTCTTTTCGCCGAGAGGCTCAATAGAGCCAATGGGCCGGTGCGGGTCCTCATCCCTCTCGAAGGGTTCAGCGAGCATACGAGGCGCCGGGTTTCAGATCTTGCGGGGAACGACAAAGGCTCCTGGAAAAGGGCCGAGGATTACCGGGTTTTTGCAGAGGCTCTGAAAGCCGATCTAAGGGTGGCGTCCGTCGAGGAACTGGCGCTCCACATCAATGACGGCGCCTTTGCCGACGCCTGCGCCGAGGCCTTTCTCGCCATCGCCAAACCCTGAACGCCAACGCCAATTTCACGGAAAAAGCGGATGCCCCTCGAGATCCCCGTTTTGCGCTATGCGAGCGACGTTCTCGTCATCGGCGGCGGCGCGGCCGGCACGATGGCCGCTCTTGCCTGTGCTGAAGCGGGCGTCGCGGTCATCCAGGCAAGCAAAGGCCGGGCCACGAGCGGCACCACGACGGTCGCGCGCGGAGGCTTTGCCGCCGCCATGGGC
This sequence comes from Pseudomonadota bacterium, assembly GCA_021790295.1. Classification (GTDB taxonomy): domain Bacteria; phylum Pseudomonadota; class Alphaproteobacteria; order ATCC43930; family CGMCC-115725; genus AP-15. Next base: position 4,966 of record JAJYIC010000162.1, read on the forward strand.
AAGGACGACAGTCCCGAACTTCATCTCGCGGATGTCCTCAAATACGGCGGGCAACTGATCGACCCCGATCTTGCCCGCGCCTGGGTCACCGACATCGTCGAAGTGGTGCGCGATCTCGAAAGCTGGGGCGCCGAGTTCATCCGCGGCGCCGACGGAGAACTCGATCTCAAGATGTTTCCGAGCCACTCGCGGCCGCGCGCCTGCCATCATCACGACACCACCGGAAACATGATCACCAAGGTTCTCTCGAAAAAGCTGCGCGCCGATCCGCGCATCGAAAAGCATTCCCTGGTGGCGCTCGTCGATCTTTTGAAAGAGGAGGGCCGCGTCGTCGGCGCCTGGGGCGTCGATTACGGCAAAGGCGCGCTCGTCCTTTACCGCGCGCAGCAGACGATCCTCGCGACAGGGGGCGGCAGCGGGCTTTTTTACGTCAACGACAATCCGCCTCAAGTTACGGGCGACGGGTATGTTCTCGGATTTCGGGCCGGAGCGCCGCTCCTCGGCATCGAGATGATCGACTTTCAGGCGATGTGCTGCTCGCCGAAAGAGCTTTTCGGTTTTGCCCCTCATCCGACGGGCTTTATCAACGCCGGTGCGGTCTTCAGGAACGAGACGGGAGAGGAGTTCCTCAAACGCTATTTCCCCGGCACGGCGGAAAAATCGACCCGCGCGCAAGTGATTTTCGCCATGGCCAAAGAGATTCACGAAGGGCGCGCCGGGTCGACGGGCGGCATCTTTCTCGATGCGACCCGGGTTCCTCTCGAAATCATCCAGAAAGAGATCCCTCACGTTTACCGGACCTGCCTTCATCGCGGCATCGATATCACCAAGACACCTTTGGAAGTGGCGCCGGGGAGCCACACCTGGCTTGGCGGGTTGAAGATCGACAGCGACGGCAAAACCCCTCTCGAAGGGCTTTTCGCCGCCGGCGAGACGGCGGGAGGAATCCACGGCGGCAACCGCATCGGCGGCTCGGCGCTTTCGGCCTCTCTCGCCTTTGGCCGCCGCGCCGGAAGGAAAGCCGCAGCGCTGGTCGCAAAGCTGCGGGCGGGCTGCCCTCTGCCGCAAGAGAGTGCGATACCGCAATCGGAACGCGAGTGGCTGCGTTCCCTCATCAGCCGCAAAGAGGGTCCTTTGCAATCCGACCTGCGCATGGCTTGCCGCATGCTGGCGCATAGAAAGCTCGGCCCGATCCGCGAGGAACGCCCTCTAAGAGAGGCGCTTTTCGAATACGAGCGCAT
>JAJYIC010000163.1 GCA_021790295.1 Pseudomonadota bacterium
TGAGGGCTCCCCAAAACGTCCCCCAGAACGAGCCGAGCCCGCCGATCACCACGACGATAAAGGCCTGAACGATGATCTGAACGTCCATTCCCGGGACGATGCTTTCGATCGGGGTGACGAGAGCGCCCGAAAGCCCGGCGAGAAAGGCGCTGGCGACAAACATCCCGGTGTAAAGCGCGCCGACATTGGCGCCCAAGGCATCGAGCATCTCGCGATCGTAAGCGGCCGCCCGCACCATGCGGCCGGCGCCCGAACGGCTCAACACCAGCCAGCCCGTTATCGCAATCGCGACCCCGAGAAGGGAGATGAAAATGTTGTAAAGGGGAACCGTGGCGCCGAGAAATTGGATGCCGCCGGCGAGAACCGGCGGGCGGGAGACGGTAAGCTCCCCCGTGCCCCAGGTGAATTTGGCCGCGTCGCCCAGAATAAGAACCAGCGCATATGTGAAAAGGAGCTGGTAAAGCTCGTCACGGCCATAAAGAAAGCGCAAAAGAAAACGTTCGACGAGAAACCCGAGAAACCCCACGCCGCAAGCGGCGCCAAAGGCGGCGAGCCAGAAACTTCCGGCAACGGGATGAATCCAGCTCACGATCTGCCAGGCGAGATAGGCGCCGATCATGTAAAGCGAACCATGCGCGAAATTGATGACGCGCATGACGCCGAACACGAGCGAAAGCCCAGAGGCGATCAAAAACAGAAACATCGCCGAGGTGAGCCCGGCCATGAATTGACTGAACAATAAGGACGCGGCCACCCTTCTTTACCTACCGGTTTTTTAGCCTCCGGGGCGGCGGCCTTCATCAGGCCGCCGCGTCATGCGCCGTCGAGGGTCACTCGGATCGGACTCACTTGAATCCGAGTGCGGCCGCCAGATACACCGGATCCTTCATGACCGCGAAAGGATACGCCGGCACCTTGACCATCCGGCCCCAGAATTCGCCCGTGCGCGTCTCGTGCGTCTTCGGGTTGATGGTCCGCAGTCCGACCGGCGTCTGGAAGCTCAATCCCAGCATCGCCTTGGCGACCTTCTGGTCGTTCGTGCCTCCGGCTTTCTTGATGCCGGCGGCGAGCATCTCGACCGCGTCGTAACCCTGGATCGCCCAGCCCGAACCGTATTTCGATTTCATAAAGGTGCGAAGGCGCTTTTCGAAGGCTTCGTGTCCTTTGGGCACGTCGGGCCTTTTGCCGACCCAGATGTCCGGATCATAAACCTCGGACCAGATGCCGAAAGGATAACGTGCGCCGAGAGCGATGGCTTCGTCGACCGTCCCCACTTCGGCGCCGTCGGCGAAATGGTTGTGCAGCGCCTTGAAATAGCCGAGCGGGGTTGCCTGTTTGACAAAGCCGACAAAATCGCCGGCGAATTCGTCGCAATAAACCGCGTCCGGATGCTTGCTCATCTGCGCCGTGATAAACGGCGTGAAATTGGCCTGCGCCAGCTTTGGCCATTCCTGATCGACGATCTTGAGGTCGGGACGCCGCAGCTTCAGATAGTGCACAAAGGAAGCGATGGCGTCGCGCCCATAAGCATAATCGGGCGCGATGGTCGCGACCGTCTTGATCCCTTTCCACTTCGACATGATAAAGGCGGCGGCGGCGCCTTCATCCGTCGTGTTCTCGGACAGGCGGAAGATGTAGGGATGCAAATTCTGCGGCGCGGTCAATTCCGCGGTCTTGGCGATCGGGGCGACGAACACGACCTTGTTTTCTTTCGCCACCGTCGAGACCGCCGGAGCCTCGGCCGAGGTCAAAGTGCCGGTCAGGAATTTGACGTTGTCCTTGATGATGAGTTCGCGCGCGACGCGCACCGCCTCGTCGGCGTTGCCCTTGTCGTCGAGCGCCAACAGCTTGAGCGGGCGCCCGAGGACGCCGCCTTTCTTGTTGATGTCGGCGACGGCGAGCTCTGCGCCTTTCAAGATCGGCACGCCGTAAATCGAAAGCGGTCCCGACAAAGGGATCGGAAAGCCGATTTCGATCGGAGATTTGGCCACAGCCGCGGACGAAGCGAGAACGGCGGCGGTGGCGCAAGCGACAGCAGTGAGACGAGCCCACATCGATGTTTCCTCCCCCTTTTCCTCGCGGCTGTTTACTCGGCAGCCCGATAACGCGCCTTATGGTGGAGACATCGGAAGCTGTCAAGGGCGCTTGCGGCGGCCTCTTCGGCTCTCCCGCCCTTCAATCGCCGCTCGCCACCCCGCTCAACACGGCATGAAGCGATAAAACCATCGCCGCCAAGGCGCTGGCGGCGATGAAAAGCGTAAAGAGGACCGCGCGCGACATCGATGAAGGCCGCGAAAAGGAATAGACCGCGAGAGCCGCGCCCGCCGCGAACAGAAAGGCCTCGAAGGCGGCGATCGCTTTCATTCCATGCAAACTCGATTGCCTATGCGTCCCGGCTCAACAATTTGCACAGGTTTGTTAAGGGATGGTTTATCGGCGCCGGGCGCGAAGAGCCGCAAAACCGAACGGGACGCCGCCCCCGCCTTCCTTTTGCGGCCCAAGGCCTTTGCCGTTTCTGCGCAGGAAAGGGCGCCGATCATGCATAATCCTCGCTCCGATCCTTTGCGAACAGGGGCCGCTTCATGCCGGGTCCGCTTGCGGGTTATCGCATCATCGATCTGACGCAGATGGTTTCGGGTCCTCTCGCGACCATGATCCTCGCCGACGAGGGCGCCGAGGTGATCAAGGTCGAGCCGCCCGAGGGCGACCATACCCGCGCCGCAGCCCACCGGCGCGGGGGCTTTTCCGCGATCTTTCTCAACAACAACCGCAACAAACGCTCGATCGTTCTCGACCTCAAGAAAATGGAGGGTCTCGCGGTTCTCTTGCGCCTCGTCGAAGGGGCCGACGTTTTCGTCCAGAATTTCCGCCCCGGCGTCGCTGAGCGCCTCGGGGTGGGCGAAGAAGCGATTCGCGCGCGGTCTGCCGATATCGTTTATGTCTCGCTTTCGGGTTACGGCGAAACCGGGCCCGACGCGGGAAAGCCCGCTTACGATCCTTTGCTCCAGGCGATGAGCGGGCTCGCGACGATCCAGGGCGGCGCCGACGAGGCGCGCCCGCGTCTTTTGCGCACCATCCTTCCCGACAAGCTGACCGCCGTCACCGCCGCTCAGGCGATCACCGCGGCTCTTCTCGCGCGCGCAAAAAGCGGGGTCGGGCAGCATGTCCGGCTGTCGATGCTGGAAGCCGTTCTGGCGTTCTTGTGGAGTTCGGACATGGAAAGCCAGACCTTTGTCGACAGCGAACCGAAGCCCCAGGTGGCCGCGACCTTTATCGATCTCATCTATGAGACGGCCGAAGGCTATCTGAGCGTCGCCGTGCAAAGCGACCGCGAATGGGCCGCGCTCGCCAAGGCTCTCGGGCGCCCGCAGTGGCTTTCCGATCCACGCTTTGCGACCCCCGCTTTGCGCCAGAAGAACGCCGAAGAAAGGCTGAAGTTGACGCAGGAGGCGCTTTCGGCCGCCCCCGCCGCTTTCTGGCTCGAACGGCTCGGCGAAGCGGGAGTGCCTGCGGCCCCGGTCCTGACGAGAAACGAGGTCGTCCGCCATCCCCAGGTCGCGGCGGGCGAGATCCTTTTCGAGTGCGATCATCCTTTGGCCGGGCGCCTTCGCCAGGCGCGCGCCGCGGCCCGCTTTTCGCAAACCGCCGCAAACGCCCGCCGCCCCGCCCCCGCTCTCGGAGAACACACTGCGGAAATCCTCGGCCAATTCGGCTACCCGCCCGAAGAGATCGAGCGGCTTTCGGCGCTCGGCGTGACGCGGCCGCGCGAAAGGAAAGAGGACTGATCGCCCCCTTTCTAGGGCCGCCCGCCCTTACATGCGACAAAGTTCCCGCTTTCGGGTGCCAGTGGTGCGATGCCAACGGATGATTCCCATCCGTTGGCTCGATCGCGCCACCAACATATCGATCTGGTGGGCCGATTCACCAAACGCTTGGGAACCAAGCGTTTGGATCGGACCACTAGATCATCTGCGGGGTGATGACGTTTTGCGGGCGGTTGGTGAGAAGGGCGGCGCGCATCGTCTCGGCGGCTTTGGTGCGCGTATCGTGTTCGGATTGCCGCGTCAGCCAGGCCGCGTGCGGGGTGATGATGAGGCGGCCTTCGAGGCCTTTCTCTTTTGCCCGATACGCCCGCAGGATCTCGGGATAAGGCTCGACCGGAGGCTCGACCGGAACGACGTCGATCCCCGCCCCGGCGATGTGGCCTTCGCGCAGCGCGGCCAAAAGCGCATCGAGATCGATGATCGGACCGCGCGCGGTGTTGACGACGACCGCTCCTTTCTTGAGGAGGGAGAGCTGCGAGCGGCCGAGCATGCCTCGCGTCTCGGGCGTCAGAGGGGCGTGGATCGAAAGCGTATCGGTCTCTTGAAGAAGCGCTTCGAGGCTTTTCGCCCGGTTGATGCCGAGAGCGAGTTCGACCCCGTTCGGCAGAAAGGGATCGTAAAAGAAAACGCGAAAGCCGAAAGCGCGGGCGCGCAACGCCACCGCGGTGCCGATGCGGCCGAGCCCGATAATGCCGAAAGTCTGGATCCCGAGACGGCGGATCGGCTCCTCTTTCGCCAGTTCCCAGCGCATCGCGTTTTCGCGCATCCGTTCATGGTAAAGGACGATGCCGCGGCGCAAGGCGAGAACCAGCGCCATCGCGTGGTCGGCGACCTCGGTCGTGCCGTAATCCGGAACATTGCAGATGAGGACGTTCCGCTTTTCGGCGGCGGCGCGGTCGAGCTTGTCGACGCCGACCCCCATGCGGACGATGACCTTGAGACGGGGAAACCGTTCGAGATCGCGCCCGCTCACCGCATAATGCATGATCGCCATGCCGTCGGCCTTGGCGCAATCCGCCTCGTCGAGTTCGGCCAAAGAAGGAACGCGCCTTCTGAGCAAAGCGAGTTCGCTGCCGTAGATTTCACGCTCGATGGTTTCGTCCGGGATTTGCCGTTCCTCGGGATAAAGCACGGTCGGGGTCATCTGTCTGCCTTTTCCTCAATGGCTGCCGGGTTTGAGCTTGACGGGGATTCCCTGTTCGGCCGAACGGGCGATCGCTTCGAGCGCTTCGACCCCGTGCAGCACATCCCCCGCGCTGATCGGATAAGGGGATCCGCTTTCTGCCGCAGCGGCGAAAGCCTCGAGTTCGGCCGCAACCATATCGAAGCCTTTGTAGGTGAGAAGCTCGGGTTCGGGAGGTTGCGGGCGCCCGGGAGCGCCGGGGTCGGGAAGGGCGGTAAAGCGGAACGCCAATCCCGGCGTCTCGATCGCGACCGCGCCTTTGTTGCCGAAAACCGCGAACCGATAGGAAACCGTCGTCGCGATCGAACAGAAAAGATTTGCCGCCATGCCGTTCTCGAAACCGATCAGAACCCCGGTCGTATCGGTCCGGTCGCTGCCGCGGCTGCGGGTGACGCAATAGACTTCGGCGATCCGGCCGAAAAGGGCAATCATCAGGTCGAGGTTGTGCACGCCCAATGCGGTCATCGCCCCGGCCGGCGATTCCTGCGGATCGGCCCGCCAGTGGTGGCCCGGCATGGCGAGCGCGCTCGACGTCGACTGCTCGCTCGTGCAATAGCCGATCTTGCCGAGGCGGCCGTCGGCGATACGGGCTTCGAGTTCTTTGACGGCCGGATGGAAGCGGCGCGGAAAACCGACGGCAAGCACAACCCCGGCGCGCTCGACGGCGCGGATCGCCCTTTCGGCGCTTTTGCTGTCGAGAGTGAACGGCTTTTCCATAAAGACGTTTTTCCCGGCGCCGGCGCAGGCAATCACCTCTTCGGCATGGCGGCTGTGAGGCGTCGCAAAGACGAGGGCATCGATCTCGGGGTCGGCGAGGACGCTCTCGAGATCGGGGGCCAGAGCGATGCCGCGCTCGGCGCAAAAGGCTTCGGCCGCCGCCGGGGTTCGGGTAAAACCGGTGGTGAACCGGATGGAGCGGCTTTTCCCCTGGACCGAATTGACGAGAACGCGGGCCCAGGAGCCTATGCCGACAATGGCTGCGCGTATCATTCTTGCTCCTCGCTGACGACGATTACCTTTGCTCCTTCAAAGCCGAAGGAGCGCCGCAACCCTTCCTTTTCCCCGGACCGAAGCGCCCGCGCCGCGGAAGAACAGAGGCGGCAAAGAGGATCGCCGCAGGCAAGAAACGACCGCACTCTGCTCATAGGCGAAACGGGTCTCCTTGTCGGACGCGACAA
>JAJYIC010000164.1 GCA_021790295.1 Pseudomonadota bacterium
TTTTCGATGAGGATGCGGCAGAAACGCGCGAACCTTGGGCGCTCTCTGCCAATTTTTCGAGTTCGGCGGCGCTGTCGAAGGCGTAAAGCGCAAGACCCTCTTTATAGGCGTCGGCGATCGCGCTTTGCCGTTTGATGGTATTGCCGAAAGAGAGCCTTGACGGGGGGATCGCGTGAGCAAGGCAAGCGGCGATCTCGCCCGGGCTTGCGAGATCGAAATTGGCGCCCAGTTCGGACAAGGCGGCGAGGATCTCGGGCGCCGGATTGGCCTTGACGGCGTAATAGATTTCCGCCCCCGGCAGAGCTTGGCTGAGTTCCCGATACCTTGCGCGCAGGATGTCGAGATCGACGGCGAGGCAAGGCGAAGGCGGGCGGCGCTCAGCGAAAAAGCGGTCGAGACGCTCCGTCGGCGGTGCCGAAGCCTTGTTTTCTTCCCCGTTCATGACAGCCCCTTGATAAGGAAGGCGGGAAAGGATGGTCCGCAGGCACTCTTCGCCGCAAGTTTGGGGCCGCAAGTTTGGGGCCGCAAGTTTGGGGCCGCAAGTTTGGGGCCGCAAGTTCGGGCGCGGCTTTGATCGAGGTCAAGAGCCGGGCGGCAAAGGGTGAAAGAGGGGCCGGCCTTGCCAAACCGGCGGGCGCCGCATAAGCTCCTGCGCGAAACCTCACGCAGGCCCCGGACGACCCGTCCGGGGGCGCGCGCTCCTTTGAGGGGGCGGGCGCTCCGGTGTCGGCGCTTTTGCCGATTCTTCCTGCGGCGGCACAACCGGAAAAGGAACGCTTATGGCCATTCCGAGCTTCACCATGCGCCAGCTTCTCGAAGCGGGCGTCCATTTCGGCCACCACACCCGGCGCTGGAACCCGAAAATGGCGCCTTTCATCTTCGGCGAGCGCAACGGCATCCACATCATCGATCTCGAGCAGACTGTCCCTTTGCTGCGCCAAGGCCTTCAGGCGATCCGCGACGTCGTCGCCGGCGGCGGCCGCCTGATGCTCGTCGGCACCAAACGCCAGGCGCAGGAACCGATCTCCGAAGCGGCGCAGCGTTGCGGCCAGTACTGGGTCAACTATCGCTGGCTCGGCGGGATGCTGACGAATTTCAAGACGATTTCGCAATCGATCCGCCGCCTGCGCAATCTCGAAGAGAAGATCAAGGAAGAGGAAAGCGGGCTGACGAAACGCGAGCTTCTGGCTTTGACGCGCAACCGCGACAAGCTCGTTCGCTCTCTCGGCGGCATCAAGGAGATGGGCGGGCTTCCGGACGTCCTCTTCGTCATCGATACGAACAAGGAGGAAATCGCGGTCAGGGAGGCGAACAAGCTCAAGATACCGGTGGTCGGGATCCTCGACTCGAATTCCTCTCCGGGCGGGATCGATTTTCCCATCCCCGGCAACGATGATGCGACGCGGGCGATCCATCTTTATTGCGATCTCGTCGCGCGCGCCGTTCTCGACGGCTTGCAGGCCGAGGCCGCGGCCGCCGGGGTCGATATCGGAGCGCAGGCGGAGATCGCGCGGGGAGCCGCGAGGATCGAGCCCGGCGAACTTTCCGAAGAGGGCGGAGAGCCTGCCCCGGAGAGCGCGAAAGAGGCCGGAGACGAGGGCGGAGAGCCTGCCCCGGAGAGCGCGAAAGAGGCCGGAGACGAGGGCGAAGAACCGGCCCCGGAGAGCGCGAAAGAGGCGGGCGCGGAGGGCGAGGGGGAGGACGAGGACAGGGCCCGGCTCGATGACGAGGGCGAAAGGGCCGCGTCCTGATCGCGCGGTGTCGCCGGCCATGCCGTTCGAGCGGATTGGAAAAGGGATTGGATCATGACCGAGGTGACGGCGGCGCTCGTCAAGGAACTGCGCGAAAGAACGGGCGCTCCCATCATGGATTGCAGGAAGGCTCTCGGCGAGAGCGGCGCGGATATCGAGGCGGCCATCGACTGGCTGCGCAAGAAAGGGCTTTCCGCCGCCGTCAAAAAGGCGGGGCGGGTGGCCGCCGACGGCCTTGTCGGGGCTGCGGTCGAGGGTCCTATCGGGGCTCTCGTCGAAGTTAATTCCGAAACCGATTTTGTCGCCCGCAACGAGGCCTTTCAGCGTTTCGTGCAAAGTGTGAGCGCGCTCGCGCTCAAAGGCGCGGGAACGCTCGAGGCTTTGAAAAGCGCCCCTTATCCGGGTGCGGGCCACAGCGTCGAAGCCGAACTCACCCGCCTCATCGCCGCCGTCGGGGAAAATCTGGTTTTGCGCCGCGTGACCCGTCTTGCGGTCGATCGCGGCGCCGTCTTCTCTTATGTTCACGCCGCGCTCGGCAAAGGGGTGGGCCGCATCGGCGTCATCCTCGCGCTCGCCTCGACGGCGCAAGAAGAGGCGCTCAAAAGGCTCGGCAAAGGCCTTTCGATGCACATCGCGGCCGCCGTCCCGCTTTATCTCGATATCGCTTCGGTGCCGAAAGAGGAGCTCCAACGCGAACGCTCGATCCTCATCGAGCAGGCGCGTGCGACCGGCAAGCCCGAAGCGATCCTCGAGCGGATGGTCGAAGGACGCCTCAAGAAATTCTACGAAGAGGTGGTCCTCTCCGAGCAGATCTACGTCGTCGACGGGGAAACGAAGGTCTCGCGGCTCGTCGAAGAGGCGGCAAAGGAAGCGGGTGCGGCGATCTCCCTCGCCGGCTTTGCCCGTTTTGCCCTGGGTGAAGGGATCCTGCGCCCGAAAAGCGATTTCGCGGCGTCTGTCAAGGCCCAGCTCAAGGACTGAGCTGCTTCTTTTGCCCCCGGGTTTCCGGCAAAAAGCGGTACCGGACGGGTTTTTTGGTGTATTCTCCTCGCGCCCGAGCGGGCGAGGGGAGGCTTTATGCCCGCCGATCTCAGATACCGTCGCGTCCTTCTCAAAATCTCGGGCGAGGCGCTTTTAGGCGACCGGCAAGCGGGGCTCGACCCGCAGATGGTGGCGCGCATCGGCGAAGAGATCGGCGCCGTTCATGCTATCGGGGTCGAGGTGTGCCTCGTCATCGGCGGCGGCAATATCTTCCGGGGCGGCGCCGCCGTCGGCATGGAGCGCGCTTCGGCCGACACCATGGGCATGCTGGCGACGGTCATCAATTCGCTTGCCGTGCAAAACGAACTCGAACGGCGCGGGGTGCCGACGCGCGTGCAGTCGGCGATCGCCATGCAGGAGGTGTGCGAGCCTTTCATCCGCCGCCGCGCCCTGCGCCATCTCGAAAAGAAGCGTGTCGTGATCTTCGCCGCCGGAACCGGAAATCCCTTTTTTACGACCGATACGGCGGCCGCGCTGAGGGCTTCGGAAATGGGCTGCGAGGTGCTTTTGAAGGCGACCAAGGTCGACGGCGTCTATGATGCCGATCCCGCCCGGGTGCCGGGAGCGCGGCGCTTCGAAAGGCTCGGTTATCTCGACGTGCTCTCGCGCGACCTTCAGGTGATGGACGCTGCGGCGATCTCTCTCGCGCGCGAGAACCGGATCCCGATACTCGTGTTTTCGATTTTCGAGAACGGCGGCTTTGCGCAAGTCGTCAAGGGCCGCGGCCGGTTTACGATCATCGAAGAGGATGCTTAGACCATGCCCGACGATACGCTCCTCAAAGACCTTCGCCGCCGCATGGAAGGGGCGCTCGAAGCGCTGCGCAAGGAATTCGGGGGGTTGCGCACGGGGCGCGCCTCGGCGAGCCTTCTCGAACCCGTCACCATTCCCGCTTATGGCGGGAACCTGCCGTTGAAACAGGTCGCAAGCGTCAGCGTCCCCGAGCCGCGGATGATCACCGTCCAGGTCTGGGACCGTACCCTCGTCAAGGCCGTAGACAAGGCGATCCGCGATTCGGGGCTCGGCCTCAATCCGCAGACCGAAGGTCAGGTCGTGCGCGTGCCGATACCCGACCTCAACGAAGAAAGGCGGCGCGAATTGACGCGCGTCGCCGCGCGTTACGCCGAGGCGGCGCGGGTCGCGGTGCGCAACGTGCGGCGCGACGGGGTCGAACTCTTGCGGCGGCGGGAAAAGGACGGCGAAATCTCCCAGGACGAGCAGCACAAGCTGGCGCAGGAGGTGCAGCACCTGACGGACGAATTCATCCGGCGGGTCGAAGAAGCGCTCGGCCAGAAGGACAAGGAGATCCTTCAGGTTTGACCGGCCTTTCAGCGCGGCTTCCGCCGCGGCACGTCGCCATCATCATGGACGGGAACGGTCGCTGGGCGCGGGCGCGAGGCCTGCCGCGCATCGCTGGGCACAGGGCAGGCGGCGAGGCGGTGCGGCGCACCGTCGCCGCAGCCTCGGAACTCGGCATCCCTTATCTGACGCTTTACGGGTTTTCTTCGGAAAACTGGAGGCGTCCGGTGCGCGAGGTTGCCGATCTGATGGCCCTCCTGCGCCATTACCTCGAAAGGGAGATCGCCTCCCTCGACGAAAACGGCATACGCCTCAGAGTGATCGGCGAGAGAGACCGTTTTGCGCCCGATATCGTCGGCCTTATCGAGAGGGCCGAGGCGCTCACCCGCGACAACGCCGGCGTCACCCTGACGATCGCCCTTTCCTATGGCGGGCGCGCCGAGATCGTCGGGGCGGTGCGCGCCATCGCCGCCGAGGCGGCGCGCGGCAGCCTTTCGCCGGCCGCCATCACCGAAGAGGTGGTCGCGTGCCATCTCTTGACCGCCGATCTGCCCGACCCCGATCTTCTGTTGCGCACGAGCGGCGAGCAACGCATCAGCAATTTCCTTTTGTGGCAATGCGCCTACGCCGAATTCGTGTTTACCAAGACCCTGTGGCCGGATTTTTCGAAAGCCGATCTCGATGCGGCGGTTGAAGAATATTCCCGGCGCGAGCGCCGCTATGGCAGCTTTGCCGAAACCGGCGCCTGAGAGCGCTCTCGCCCCCCGCGTCCTTTCGGCTTTGGCGCTTGCGCCTCTGCCGGTGGCCGCGATCTGGTTCGGTTCGCCGTGGCTGCCGTTGTTGACGGGGCTTGCCGCGGGGGTGATGGCTTGGGAATGGGGCCGGCTCACGCGGCGCGACGGCCTCGGCAAGACGATCCTTGTCGCGCTCGTCCTCGCCGCGGTCTGGGCGGCGGCGCTTTTGCCCGTGCGTTTTGCGCTCCTCCTGACCGTGGCGGCGGCGGGGCTTGTTTTTTCGGCCTCTGGCGTCTCGCCCGCAGGCGGGGGAGGGTGGGCCGCTCTCGGCGTCTTGTGGCTGGCGCTGCCGTCGATCTCGCTTTTGTGGCTGGCGCAATCAGGCAGGGCGACCCTTTTCTGGATCCTCGCCGTCGTCTGGGCGACCGATATCGGCGCTTATGCGGTCGGGATGTCGATCGGCGGCCCGCGCCTGGCGCCGCGCTGGAGCCCGGCCAAAACCTGGTCGGGGCTTTTGGGAGGCGTCCTTTCGGCCGCCCTTGCCGGCTGGGCGAGTGCGCTTCTACTCGGCATCTCTCCCGCCTTTCCTTTGGTGTCGTTGAGCGCGGGCCTTGCGATTGTCGAACAGTTCGGCGATCTTGCAGAGTCCGCGGCCAAGCGGCGGTTCGGCGCGAAAGATTCGGGGAGCCTCATCCCCGGCCATGGAGGCCTCTTCGATCGGCTCGACGGTCTTCTCGCGGTGATCCCGACGGTGGCTTTGCTGACCTTGATCGGCGGTCGGAGCGTGCTGTCATGGCGATGAGCATGCGTCAAAATGAGGGCGGCCCGGGCGCGAGCGTGCGGCGCGTCTCGATCCTCGGCGCCACAGGTTCGGTCGGCAAAAACACGGTCGATCTGTTGCGGCGCAACCGCGACCGTTTTGCGGTCGAGGCTTTGACCGCAAACGGCAATGCGGAGATCCTCGCTGAGCAGGCGATCGAATTGCGCGCCCGCTTTGCCGCCGTCGCCGACAAGGCCGCCTATCCTCGCCTCAAGGAAGCGCTTGCCGGAACCGGGATCGCCGTCGGCTGCGGGCAGGAGGCTTTGATCGAGGCGGCGCTTTACCCGGCGGAATGGGTGATGGCGGCGATCGTCGGCGCCGCCGGTCTTGCCCCCACCCTCGCGGCGCTCGGCCGCGGCGCCATCGTCGCGCTTGCCAACAAGGAGGTTCTGGTTTGCGCCGGCTCTCTCGTGATGGCGGAAGCGAAACGGTGCGGAGCGACGCTGCTTCCCGTCGACAGCGAACACAACGCGATCTGGCAATGCTTTGATTCTTCTCGCCTCGAAGCGATCGACCGGATT
>JAJYIC010000165.1 GCA_021790295.1 Pseudomonadota bacterium
CTCTCCTTCCATCCCCACGACCTCGGTGACCTCGGTGATCCGCCGCACGCCGTCGCGCATCCGCTCGATCTGGACGATGAGATCGAGAGCGCTGACGATCTGGCCGCGGATGGCGCGGATCGGCAGGTTGACGTTGGCCGCCAGAACCATGTCTTCGATGCGGGCGATGGCGTCGCGCGACGTGTTGGCGTGGATCGTCGACATCGACCCGTCGTGTCCGGTGTTCATCGCCTGAAGCATGTCGAAGGCCTCGGGCCCGCGCACCTCGCCGACGATGATGCGATCGGGGCGCATGCGCAAAGCATTGCGCATCAGGTCGCGGGCGGCGACGGCGCCCTTGCCTTCGATATTGGGCGGGCGCGTTTCGAGCGGGACGACATGCGGCTGGCGAAGCTGGAGTTCGGCCGCGTCTTCGATGGTGATGATCCGTTCGGTGGGGTCGATAAAACCCGACATCGCGTTGAGGAGCGTCGTCTTGCCCGAACCCGTTCCCCCCGAAATCAGGGTGTTGAGACGGCAGCGGGCCGCGATCTCGAGGCTGCGGCATAATTCCGAGGAGCCGCTTTTGAGTTCGGCGAGACGCGAGAAATCGAGAAAATGGCGGGCAAACTTGCGGATTGAGACGCTCGGCCCTCTGAGAGAGAGAGGGGGAATGATGACGTTGACGCGGCTGCCGTCGGCAAGGCGCGCATCGAGCATCGGGCTCGATTCATCGATGCGCCGCCCGATCGAGGAGGCGATCCTCTGCGCGACATGGAGGACATGAGCGTCGTTGCGGAAGCGCACCGCGGAGAGTTCGAGCTTGCCGCGCTTTTCGACATAAACCTGCTGCGCCCCGTTGACGAGAATGTCGTCGACGGATTCTTCGCGCAAAAGGCCTTCGAGCGGCCCGAGGCCCAGCATGTCGTCGACCATCTCGGCCGCGATCATGCGCTGGTCGCGCTGGTTCAAAAGAAGGCGCCTTTCATCGGCGATTTCGCCGACGAGCGTTTCGACCCGCTGGGTCAAAGCCGAGGCCGTCATCTGCACCGCAACCGCCGGCTCGATGCGGGCGAGGATCTCGTCGCGGATGACGTCGCCCGTCGCCGCCGCCCCGATCTTGTCGGCATTCGCGGCCGCCGCGCCCCCGCCCGCCAAGCGCGCCCGCGCCTGGAGGCCCCGCTCTTGCGTCTTAAGACCCATCAGACGAACGCCCTCTTCCACCACGCCGTCGCGGGCGCCGCCTCACCGCCGACAAGCTGGCGCGAAAGCTCTGCAATCGAGCGCTCGAAAGGGAGGCATTTCTGCACCTCCTTGATCCCGAGCTTTGCCGCCTGCATCACTTCGCGCCTGAAGGGAACGGAGGCGTCCGGCGGCTGGCCGAGGATGCGCAGGAATTCGACCGCCGGCAGCGCCTCTTCCGACCCGCTTTTGTTGAAGACGTGGAGAAGCGTGCGATCGGGCGTATTGGCGCCGATCTTTTCCCGCCAGCGCACGACATCGCGGGCTGAGGATAAAGAGCCGCCGCTGACGAGAAGCAGGCTTCCCGGCAGATGCAAAACCCTCGGCAGCGAAAGCGCGAGTTCCTCGGGCAGATCGACAAAGACATAGCGGTAGCGCAGGAGCAGCTTGCCGAGGAGTTGCAGCGCCGCTTCCTCGCCCGGCACCAGCCTTTCCGCAAGCGGTTCGAGAGAGGCGAGAAGCCCCAGCCGCGAGGTGACGGCGGCGACGCCGCGTTCGAGAAAGAGATCGTCGATGCGGTCGGGGTGATCGAGCGCTTCGCGCAAGGCGTGGCTCGCCCTGACATCGAAAAGAAGCGCCGCATCGCCCGCCTGCAGATCGAGGTCGAGGAAGATGGCGCGCCTTTCGCGCTTTTCGGCGACGGACCAGGCGAGGTTGGCGGCAAGGGTCGTGGCGCCGACGCCGCCGCGCACGCCGAGACAGATGACGAGCTTTCCCGAACGGGCCGCGGGGGTCGCCGCCCCCCCCGCGGAAAGATCGGCGAGAACCCGGCCGAGCGGCGTGCTCACCAAAGGCTTGAAGAAATATTCCGCAACCCCCGCCGCTTTGAGGTCGCGATAAAGGACGATGTCGTTGCGCTCGCCGACGACGATCACCTCGGTGCGCGGATCGCACATCTCGGCCAGCCGGTTGATGCGCGCCACCGGATCGTCGATGCCGCCTACGTCGACGCGAAGAAAACGCGGCCAGCGGCGTTCCGACAGCTCTTTCATCGCGGTATCGATGTTTCCCGAAGACACTTCGGCGTCGATCATGCCGAGATCGACAAAACAGCGCCTCACCACCCCTTCGCTGTCGCGATCGAGGAGATAGGCGACGGCCGGCGGCGGAAGCCGCGAGCCGGGCGCGGCGGCCTCGGGGCGAATGAGCGTATCCATCAGACGCCCCTTTCCGCTTGCGGCAAAGACGCGGGCGCCATTTGTTTCTCACGTCGCCGGGGCTTCCGCGCCCGCGGTTCTGGGCGGCGGCGCTTTTGCCGGCGCCTTCAAGGGGCGGGCAAAGGCGACGCCGGAACAGGAAGGCAGGGCCTCTCCCCTGCGGTCGAAGCAACGCCAATCGAGGCGGGTCCCGCGCAGGACTTCGACGCTGCTGCCGGGGCGGGACGGCGCGCCCGGCGCGTCTGGCGAGGAGATGCGCGCGACCCCGCTTCCTTCGAGCCTTTGCAAGGCCGGCGACACCTCGACCGCCCAGACCGGGACCATCCGCCGCCGCGGCGCGGTCCCCCTTTTGCTTTCGCCTGCGCCGCGCAAAGCCAGTTGCAGGGCGCCGAGCCGGCCGGCCACCATCAGTTTGGCGACCTGGCGCGCGCTTGCTTCGAGGGTCACGGTCTGTCCGCCGCGCCCGCCGCGTTCGCGCACAAACCCGGTGCGGCCGCCTCTCCTGTTGCGGCCCGCCGCCACCCGGTTGCCGATGGCGATGACCCGCAAATTGCTGAGAACCATCTCCGCGACCGTGCGCCGGGTCATGGAAATGCGCGAACCGGTAAAGTTTTGCGTCAAGACGACATCGACCCGGTCGCCGGGCTCGAGCACCCCCGCGTCGCCTTGGGCCGCCGCCAGAGCCACCGAAACCGCCCTCATGCCGGGCGAAAGGGCGGCCGGGATAAAGCCGGGCTCTCCGGGCTTGATCACCGCCCCCTCGGCGATCGGCTCCCCGGCCCGAAACCTTCGGCTCAAAGCCGCGCCGAAAAGCGTGCTTTCTCTCACCCGCCCGCGCAAAAGGCTGCCGGCGGGAACGGCCGAAGCGGGTCTTTTCTTCCAGCGCAAATCGGCGCGCGCCAAAAGCGTGCCCGGGCCGAGTGCGCGCGCGGCGACGAGCACGGTCTTGCCCGCCGCCTCTCTCGCCACCGCTTCTTTTGCCGGCGCGGCTTTCCACCACAAAGCGGAAAGCAAGACCCCTGCGAGAAGGGCCAAGCTTCCGATCAGAAACAGAAGCCAGCGCAGGATCACGAGCCCGCTCCTTTATTGGTATTGGCGCCGGAAAAGATCCGGCTTTCGCTGCTCTCGCCGCCCTCCGCCACGAGCTTTCCCCGACCGGGATCGGCGCCTTTTGCGGCGCGTTCCGATCTCCCGGATAGCCCGGATATGGCGGCTTTCGGCTTCACGAGAGGCGCGACCATGCCCAGCCGAAGAGAACCGCGAGCGCATAAGGGATCGCCGCCCGCGCGCCGATCCGCGCCGCCTCTTCGCGCCACAGGCCTCTGAAAGGCCCCCCTCCCCGGCTCTGCGCCGCCGCGCTTTCGCCCCGGCGGTAGACGCAGGCGCCGGCGAGATAGACTGCGGCAACGAGCCCCCCGGCAAGCGCGATGCTCGCGAGGAACGCGAAGAGCTTCGCCAGCGGTTCGCCGGCGGCGGCGGCGGCGATCAGCTTCGCGTCGCCGCCCCCCAAAAAGCCCCGCCGCCACAATGCGCTCAGCAACACGAAAAGCGCGAAAGCGGCGGAAAGGCTTGCCCCCGCCGCCGCGAGCCCGCCCGAAAGAAGACGCAAGACAACCCCGCCGAGAACGGCTGCAATGACGCTCTCGTCGGGGATGATTCTTTTCTTCACGTCGCAGAACGCCGCCGCCGAGAGAGCCGCGAAGACCGCCGCCTCGGCGCCGAAAAAAAGGAGTGACACGGCCCTCACGGCGCCTTTCGGCGCAGCCTGCGGCAGACTCGCGGGCCCATCCCGTTCTCACCCGCCTCCCTCACTCGCCCGAAAAGCCTCGGTCTAGGACGGGTTCGCCCCGAGATGGTGCGCGATCATGTTGAAGGTCGCGCTGAGATTGGTGCCGAGCAAAGTCACGGCCGCGATGATCGCGACGGCGACAAGCGCGGCGATCAGTCCATATTCGATTGCCGTGACCCCCTCTCTTTTTTCGAGAGGAAAGAAGGAGACGACGGTTCGCGCGAGCTCTCTCACGATTTCCTCCATGTTGGCGCGGTTTCGACGGCAATTTCCGTGCCACCCCTCGCACTTCCTTTGCCTTCGAGAATTCTTTTGCGCGCCAAGTCCTTATCGAAGGAACGCAGGCCCGGCTCCGGCGCCAAAGAGAAGCGGTAAGGGAAATCGCGCCCGCAAGGAATAGGCGGCTTCGCCCTATCTTCCCCTTCTCGCAAAGCCTTTCCTTCACCGCTAAGGATGATGCTCTGCCGCTCTGCGACCGGAGGCGAAAAGCGCCGCAAAAGCCTCGGCCGGAACCGGCGGCGTGGTCAGAAATCCCTGCATCTCGTCGCAGCCGAGCCGGGCGAGAAAGAGGGCCTGCTCCTCTCTTTCGACCCCTTCGGCGATGACCCGAAGATCGAGCGAATGAGCGAGCGAAATGATGGTCGCGACGATCGCTTCGGCCGAGGGTTCCCTGCCCATCGCCGCCACAAAGGAGCGGTCGATCTTGAGCGCGTTGACCGGAAGGCGGGCGAGATAGCTGAGAGAGGAATAGCCCGTACCGAAATCATCGACGGCCACTTCGATATCCATCGCCCGCGCGAGATTCAGCTTTTCGATGCTCGCTTCGACATTCTGCATGATCACGCTTTCGGTCAGCTCGATCCCGAGGCTGCCGAGAGAAGGGGCCGAAGGGTCCCGGTACTCCCGCGCGATCGCCAGAAGACGATCGACAAAATCGGGCCGGCGCAATTGGATCGGCGAAACGTTGACGGTGACGCGGACGACCCCGAGGCCCGCGCCATACCACAGGCGTTGGGCTCGAAGCGCCTCGCGCACCACCCACAAGCCGACCTCGTTGATGATGCCGGTTTCCTCGAGCAGGGGTATGAACTCCAACGGCGGCACCAAACCGTCCTCCGGATCCCGCCAGCGGATGAGAGCCTCGGCGGCGGTGACGGCGGCGCTTTTGAGATCGACCCGCGGCTGGTAATGAAGGACGAACTGGCCGGCCGGCAAAGCGCGTTGCAATCGGCTTGCGCGCTTCAATCTGTCCGCAACCCTCGCATTGATCGAAGGCTCGTAGAAGATATAGCGCTCCCCTTTCGCTTTGGCTTCGCGCAAGGCCCCGTCCGCGTTGCGGAAAAGCGTTTCTGCGTCCCTCCCGTCGCCGGGATAGATCGCGATCCCGGCCGCGAGCGAAAGTTCCAATGATTGCCCTTCGGCCTCGAAAGGCGCAGCCGCGATTTCGTCGAGGCCATCCTCGATCCGCCGGGCAATCTCGGCCGCCTCGCCGACGCCGTAAAAAAAGGTCGCATAGGTGTCGCGGCCGACCCGTGCGAGGGTCGCCGGATCGGCGAGGGCGCGGCAGAGGCCCGCGGCCACCTCGCGCAACAGGCGATCGATCTCCTGGCGGGCGAGGCTTTCGCTGATAAGGCGGAAGCGCCTGATCTCGACCAGCGCCACCGCCACCTGATTGCCGCTCTCGCGCGCACCTTTGAGGGCCTGGCCCAGGCGTTCGTCGAAAAGCGCCCGGTTGGCAAGGCCCGTCAGGCGATCGTGAAGGGCGATATACGAAAGTTCTTCGGCTTCTTCCGAATGGGCGAGGAGGAGGGCGATCTGGTTGGCGAGCCCGTTGAGGACCGCGCGTTCCTCCGCGCCGAAAAAACCGGAGCCTTCGGCGATCAGAACAAGAACCCCTTTGGCGTTTCCGCCAACGAGAAGGGGCAATGCGAGAAGAGAGCGGCCGCGGCGGAATGGACGATCGGGCTCGCGAACCGCAGGCACGAACGC
>JAJYIC010000166.1 GCA_021790295.1 Pseudomonadota bacterium
TCCACGGCGAGGAGCCTCTGCTGGCGACCGCAAACCCCTCCATTCGCGTGGCTACCCCGCGCACGGCCGATTACGCGATGCTCGCCCGCGCCATCGAGGAACTCGAAGAACACGCGCGTTCGCGCCGCCGAGAGCGGGCGCTCGAACTCCTCGCCGCTCTCGTTCCCGAATACCGTCGCGGCAAAGACGGCGGGTTTTCGGGGCGCGCCCGCAGCGGAAAACGGGCAGGGTAGGAAGAGCGCCTTTTAGGAAAGAACCGCCTCTATGGCCTTTGAGGATGGCCGGCTGCCGAAAGAGTTCGTGCTCCCCAATTGGGAGAGCAACATCTTGACCCTCGCCCAGGCGCTGATCGACCCTTCGCGCCACCCGCTTTGGCGCGAGAGGTTGGGGCTTGGCGAACCTCGCACCATCCTCTTTTTCCTCATCGACGGGATGAACCGGCGCCTCGTCGAAAAGTTCTCCGGGCTCGGCGAGGATTTGCGCGAAGAACCTCCCCTCACATCCCTCGCGCCGAGCGCGACCGCGGCCGTCATCACCTCGATCGCGACGGGGCGGGCGCCGCGCCAACATGGCGCGACCGGCTGGGTCACATGGTGCCCGGAGCTTGCGGCCCATATCCTGCCTTTGCCTTTTACGTATGAGGCGGGAGGCGACCTCGCCTCTTGCGGGCACGCGCCCGAAAAGCTTTTCGGCGGCGGACCCTCTCTTTTCGAAGAGATTTCTCGGGCGAGCGGGCGCCAATGCTTTTCGATCATGCCGCGAACGATTGCCGCCTCCCCTTTCACCACCCGCATGCAAAAGGGCGCGCGGATATTCCCCTCCGCGAGCTTTCGGAACATGTGCGAAATCGCCGAATGGATCGCGCGCCGGGCCGCGGCCTCGAAAAGCGGCAAAGCCTTCGTTTACGCGTATAGCGAAGAGCCCGATCACATCCAGCACCGTTTCGGGCTCGGCGCCAGCGAGACGCAGCGGGCCTATGAGGAGATCGGCAAGGAATTGCGGAGGCTGCACCAGGCTCTGGCAAAATCGGACGCGGTCCTCGTCGCGATTTCCGACCACGGCTTTGTCGATTGCCCGGCCGAAGAAGCGGTCTTTGTCGAGGATCATCCCGCTCTGGGGCAAACGTTGCGCCTGCCGCTTTCGGGCGAACCCCGGTTTGCCTATTGCCATCTGAAACCGGGGAAGGAAAAGGCGTTTCTCGATTATGTCGGAAACGAGCTTGGAGAGCGCTTTTTCGCAATCCTGACCGAAGAGCATTGGGTCGAAAAGCTGTTCGGAACCGGGCCCGAGCATCCCCGATTCCGCGATCGGATCGGGGAGGCCATCCTTCTCGCCAAAGGCGGCGCCGCCCTCTATGACCCTCTCGCAAGCGAACCGCTGAAGGCCTTTCGCGGCCTTCACGGCTCACTCCTCGAAGAGGAGATGCTTCTGCCATTGATCGTCATCCGCCCCGGGGTTTGAGGCGCCCCCCGGACGGGCGGCCGGGATCTGGGCGCGGCCGCGCTCGAGCCCCTCCTCGCCGTCCGCCGCCAGCTCGGCGCTGTAGCCGCCCACGCGCAGGCGACCGGAGATCTCTTCCGCCGTCTTTGCGTCGTCTTCGATGACGAGGACACGCCGCATCCCGACGCTCGTTCCGCCCTGTTCCGATCGCGCTTAACACCGCAGCGGGAGGCGCAGAAAAAGTGACTTTTATGTCAGAAGCCGGACCGTTGCGCGGTTCCGAGCGTCGCGCTCGCGGTCCCCGCCGACCGTCCGGATCGCCTCGCTCGAAGAAGGATCGCGCAAACGAGGTCTCGCGCAGCGCGGCCGGCGCCGTCAACCCGGAAGTCCGGGAACCTTTTGCTCGGCGCCGCATCTGACTCACCATTCCCGAATGGCGACACGACGCCTCCCGGGAGAGCCAATTGTTGGAGGAGATGAGCCATGATGCGCAAAGCGCTTATCGCTGCGGGACTGGTTTTGCTGCTGGCCATGCCGGCGTTTGCGGGAAGCATCCGGCACGCGCCGCCCGGCGGCCCTTACAAGAAAGTGAGCGCGCTCGTCAAATTGCCCAATTTCCTGCCCGGAATCGGGATCCTTTACGTCAATCCGAAAACGCTCCCGGCGGGCCCCTTTCTTGCCTATGACCGCCAGGGCCGGCTGGTCAGCACGATCTACATGATCCCCTTGAAGGATCTCGACAAGCAGAAGGGCCTCGCCGATCTCCCGGCGCCGGGCGGCCCCGTCGACCACGTCAGCCTGTACTATAATGCCGGGCATCCCGGTGTCCCGGAGCCGCACTATCACATCGTGTTGTGGCATGTCTCGAAGGCACAGGAAGCCCGCGTCGCCAAATGAAAGGAGGGCCGGATGAGCGTTGCCGGTTCGGTTTCCCGCCGGACCCTGTTCGGGCGGATCGTAACGATGGTCGCAGGCGCGGCGGCGTACGGCGCCGTAGGCCGCGCCGCCGCCCAGAAGAAGGTCTCCAAGCTGGAGGCCAAATATCAGGACCATCCCAATGGACAGCAACGCTGTGAGATCTGCCTGAATTTCCTCGCTCCCGACCGATGCCGGATCGTCGAGGGACGGATCAGCAAGACGGGCTGGTGTCAGTTCTTTGCCGCCAAGGAGAATGCGCATTGAGCGGCGGGGCGCTGATACGGCAGGGCAGCGAGCGGCCCGTGCGAGTGCCGCCTCAGCAAGACCCTGCGGTTGTCGGCGAGGCCGAACTCTTGGCGCGGATGCGCCGCGGCGACGCGGGAGCGTTCGCCGTGCTGATGCGACTCAACAATCGGCGCCTCTACCGGCTCGCTCGCGGCATCCTCAGGGACGACGACGAGGCCGAGGAGGCGGTGCAGGAGGGCTACGTTCGCGCCTTCACCCATCTCGAGGGGTTCAAGGGTGAGGCGAGTCTGGCGACATGGCTCGCCCGCATCGTCGTCAACGAAGCGCTCGGCCGCCGGCGGCGCCGACGCGTGTTGAGTTCGAGCCTCGTCGAGCCGTCGGCGCAGCAAGAGCAGGACGGCCTCGACGCCACGAGCCCGGAGCAAGCGGCAGCGCGCCGCGAAATCCGCCGCATCGTCGAGCGTGCAATCGACGGGCTTCCTCGGTCGTTCCGCACCGTCTTCGTGCTGCGCGCGGTCGAGCAGTTGAGCATCAAGGAGACGGCCGCCCTGCTCGACATTCGCGAGGAGACTGTCAAGACCCGTTTCCACCGCGCCAATCGGCTGCTGCGCGGGTCGCTGGGCGAACAGCTCGCTTCGATCTGGGATGACGCCTTCCCGTTCGCCGGCAGGCGTTGCGAGGGTTTGCTCGCCCGCGTCCTCGCCCGGCTCGGCCACTGACCCGCAGCGCGCTCTTTCACTCGGCAAGCGGCAGCCGCGCGCTCCGACCGGCGCGCGCTTCTGCGCATGCTCAGCCGCCTTGCCCCCGGCGACATGGTGACGGTGACGCGCATCGACCGGCTGGCGCGCGGCACCTTTGACCTATTCGAGATCGTCAAGCGCATCGTGGACGCCAGGGCGCACTTCCGCTCGCTTGCCGAGCCGTGGGCCGACACCGGCACCAGCACCGGGCGGCTGACGATCGCCGTTCTCGGCGGGCTGGCGGACGTGGAGCGGGACCTGATCCGCACCCGCACAACCGAGGGCCGCGACCGCGCAAAGCGGCGCGGGCAGCACATGGGACGACCCCCGCGCTTGACTGCCGCGCAGAAGGCCGAGGCCCGCCAGCGTCGGGTGGAGGGACCGACCCTCGCGGAACTCGCTCGCAGCTACAATGTCAGCCGGAGCACGATTTCGAGGCTGAGCGTGAAACTCACGCTCGGCTCACCGTGACTCGGGTGGGGAAGCCATGACAGACTACTATGTGCGGGTAATCGATGACGGCAGGTCGATCAAAGAGGAATTCTGGGCCTTCGGAGAGGACGTTGCCCACCAGGATATCATACCGTCTCAGCTTGGAACCCACCACGCTGATCCTGGCGAAGACATAATGAGTACTTTGCAAAAGCGTGGTTTTCCCCCGGAACAGTTTCACAAATTGCTGCTCGGCCCAGGCAAATATTTTCCCCGCATGGCGCGTCCGAGCAGCACCCGGCCGGAATGCAGCCCCGGCCGCAACCCCGACCAGAGCGCCGCCGCGCGCAACATCCGGATGACCAGCACCGGCCAGCTTCACGCATTGATCCAGGAGCTACAGCAGATTTGCCGGGTGGTTCATCCCATCGGGCACAACTTCTCGGCCTACGGCCATGAGATCAGAAACATCATCGTCATCGCCTGTACCGAAGTCGAGGCGCAGTGGAAAAACATACTGATGGCGAACGGCCAGAAGGCTGACGACCGGACCGATTACGTCAAGCTGTCTTTGCCGATGAAATTACGGAAATATCGCGTCGGGCTACCTTGGTATCCGTGGCTCGACCCGATAGCCCCGTTCGAGAATTGGTCGCCGCCGAGGTGCGGCGAGAAGCAGCGTCTGCCGTGGTATGACGCCTACAACGCTGTCAAGCACGACCGAGAGAAGAACTTCGCCGAGGCCAAGCTGATACACGCCTTAGAATCCGTTACAGGCTGTTTCGTGATGCTTTGCGCTCAGTACGGTTGGGATTTTGCAAGGAGGCCCGAGGCAGAAGCGGACGCTTTCTTCCTCCTCATCGACACCCCGAAATGGAAACCATCTGAAATCTACATTCCACCGTCTGGGGAGACACCTCAGGCACAGCCTTATCCCTTCGGATTGTGACTTTGATACCCGCCTAAGACCTGCGCACGACAAGAAGATGCTAAATTAACGGTTCTCTCGACAATATGTTCTATAGGTATTTCGCGCATCGATCAGTGAGGATCCAGAAACCAGTAGCGGAGCAATATAAATGTTTAACTGCAAGATGTCGTCATTTATCAGTTTTTATCGAATCGAAGAAATTATAGTAATATGCTTGGTGTCGCTTCTGAGTTCGTCCTCTGCAACAGCCTTTACTATCTCAGGAAACGCAAAGTGCGCCCCGCCACATATTATCAGCAGGATGCCCGGACGTTATTCACCGACGCCAGGATCGCAGGAGGTCATAATATCAGAAAAACAAGAGGGCTCCGCCTATAACCAAGCATATTGTCTTGTGGATATCCGAGTTTACCGCTGGATTCCGCAAGGAATATTTGTAGATACGGCCGAATTTGAGATGTCTGGGCCAGGGTTGGTTTTCTCGAATGGGTACTGGCACCCCTATCCAGGGGAAATAGATGACAAGATTCAGAAGGTGAGACTTCTCCCACCTGGCGACTACGTTCCCAAAAATACGTTTGTGGGGGTCGGCGAATACGGTTCTGACCAACTCTTGACGTACAATCATATGAAGAGTGCTGTCTCTGAGTTCAGCCATCTGAACGTCACGGGTTTTTGGACCCCACGCAATACGGGCGGATCAGTAGTCAATACTGAGAATTTGCTAAATGTTTGTGCAAAGGGTACGATGAAATGGTCAGTAAAGGACAACACAATTCAGATCGATGTGTTCGGAGGATCGATCGCGCTTCGCTATGATCCGATTGCTCGACAAATGGCAATTGTCGATCCGAGTATACGAACTATTACACTTTACCACCGTCTTACGTGCCCATCTCTTCCTACTGTGATCTTACCTTAACCCCAGTCGCGGCGAACCAAGGCCCACCTCCTCGGTTTCACTGTCGCACTTCACGGCACCCGTTCGCTCGGCCCTTCGGCCGGGGTGCGGCAGAATGCCAGCCGCAGCGAAGTTGGGCCGGGGCGGAACTGCGGGGGCTATGGGCGGCGCCACATCGGCGGGCGTGCCCGGACCGGGTCGAGCAGCGACCAGTCGCCATCTTCGAGCACATGGCCCTTCGGATAGGGCGGGCGCGGCTCCAATCCGAGAGAACGGACGACGCGATCGTCGCGGTAATAGCATTGGAGGACGACTCGGGCGAGGGTCGCCACGGCCGCTCCGCCTTTTGCGCGCAGTCCCATGGCCGCCGCCTCTTGCCGGGCGGGGTCGAGAGCGGCAAGCGGCCCTCCGGCGATGCGAGCAAGCTCGTCCAGCGCCTCGCGCACAAGGCCCGCGTCGCGGCCGAGGGTTCTTAGGATCTCGGCCTCGATCGCGGGATCGTCGGCGCCCGGAACGCCGAATTC
>JAJYIC010000167.1 GCA_021790295.1 Pseudomonadota bacterium
CACAAGGAGACTTTATTGCGGGCGCACCCGTTGCGCGTTCCCCTTGTCGAATATACCCGCCAGATCGAGGAAAGGCTGCTCGCCGCGGCCGACCTCGTCATCGCCTGCACCGGCGCGGACGCCCAATATTTTGCACGGTTCGCAAGGGAAACCCTGGTCGTGCCCAATGCGGCGGCCCTTCCTCGCGGGGATCGGTCGCAACGCGGGCGGGAAGGCAAAGCTGCGAGCGAAAAGGCCATCCGCGTCGGTTTTCTCGGCAGCGGCCACCCGCCCAATGTCGAAGCGGCGCAGTTCATTCTCGAAGCGCTTGCGCCCCGTTTCCCTGAGATTGCCTTCGAGTTTGTCGGCGGCGTGTGCGAGGCTTTTGCTGGTCTCGCGGCTCCCGCAAACGTCGTCTTTCACGGGCTCGTCGACGCGAGCCGCAAAAGCGAGATTCTTTTCGCCTGGTCGGTCGCCCTCAACCCGGTGGCGGACGGCGGCGGTTCGAGCGTCAAGCTCCCCGATTACATGGCGCACGCTCTCCCGGTCATCAGCACGGCTTTCGGGGCGCGCGGCTTCCCCCTTTCCGAGAACCGCGCCGGCGTCATTGCCGAACGCGGCGCATTCGCTTCCCGTCTCGGCGAGGTTTTGGCCGATTCCCGCCTGCGCGAGGAACAGGGCGCCAATGCGCGCCGCTTGGTCGCAGCCCTCCTCAACTGGGAAGCCGCGGCCGCGCCTTATCGCGCCGCGGCTTTGAAGCTCGCGGCAAGAAGGCCGGCGGCGACGGCAAAGAAGCGATCTCTTCTCCTCGTCACCTACCGGTATACCGAGCCCCCTCTCGGCGGCGCCGAATCCTACCTGATCGAGGTCGCAAGCCGTCTGCGGGGTGCGTTCGAATCGATCGATCTCGCCGCGATCGATCTCGGCGCGCTTGCCAATTCCTGGCATTTTGCCAGCCGCTGGTCGGGAGAGGACGGGGGCTCGTCGCGCGTCCTCGGCGAATGCTTCGACACCGTCGCCCTTTTTCCTCCGGACCCTCCGGAGGGCGATCTTTTGGCCCGCTGCCGGCGCCTCGAACGCATGTGGCAGAGGGAAGAGCGCGCGCTTTATCTGCCCTTTGCCGAAAGGCTCGCGGCCGAAGGGAAGCCTGTTCTCTTCGCCGGGTTTTATCCGACCGAAGATCACCAAGGGGTGGCGCGGCGTTGGACCGGCCCCGCCTTCAGCTTTCTTCTGCCGCAGGGTTCGCGGGTCGTTGCGATTGCCGGCTGGACGCCCCAGCGCAAACACTTGCGCGTCTCGGCGGGCGCCCTTTCGGCTGCGCCCGCGCCCGCGGACGACTACCGTCAGGTGATCGAAGGGATCTTTTCCTGCCGCGTCCTTCTTCCCGCCGAAGCCTCCGCTGGCGTTACCCTCCTCGATTGCCGGGTCGAGGAACATGACGCAGGCGAGAGCGATCACCGCCCTCTCGGCGTCTTTCTTTACGGGGTTTCGGTTCTTGCCGAGGCCGCGCCCGAAAACGGCGGGGGCAAGCGTGCAAGGCCTCTCAAGGAGGCGGCGGCAGACCTCGCGCGTGAAGGCGAGACGGTTCTCAAAACGCGTCATTTCGACGAGTGGGTGGAGGCTCTCAAAGGCCGGGCGCTTTCCCGGAATGCCGAAGACGAGGCGGAATTCGCACGCGTGCGAGGGCCGCATTCGCGCGCGATGCAAAGTTGGCTCGCCCGCAACGGCGCGCGCTACGACGCCGTTCTCGTTCAGGGCGTTCCCTTTGCCGTTGTGCCGAGCACGATCGAGACGCTCTCCGCCCTTCGGCCGCGCCCGCGCATCCTCGCCCTGCCGCATTTTCACGCCGACGACCGGTTCTATTATTGGCGGCAGTATCTGGAAGCTTTTGCCCGCGCCGACGCCACTCTCGTCTTTTCGCGCAGGGTCGCGGAACGCCTGGGCAAGGAGGGCAGATTTGCAATCGTCCCCGGCGGCGGCGTCGCGCTCGAAGAAGCGCCGCGAGCGGCCGACAGGGCAAAATTCCGTTCCTTCTGCCCCGCGCCGAACCCCTTTTACCTTGTCCTCGGACGGGTCGCCCAATCGAAACGCAGCGACAGGATCCTGCGCGCGCACGCAAGGTTGCGGCAGAAAGGCGCCCGCCTCGACCTCGTCTTTATCGGGCCTTATGAAGACGGGATGCAACCGAAAGGAGAAGGCGTCCATTATCTCGGAGCGCAGGAAAGGGGCGTCGTCCTTGCCGCGCTTTCGCTCTGCCTCGGCCTCGTTTCGATGAGCGAGAGCGAGAGCTTTGGCATCGCCATTTGCGAGGCCTGGAAATTCAAGAAACCGGTGATCGCGAACGGCTCCTCGCACGCCTTCCGGGAACTTGTCGAGGACGGGGTGAACGGGCTTCTCGTCGAGGGCGAAGAGGGGCTCCTAAAGGCGATGGCCGCTCTCGCCGCAGATGAGGCGCTGGCCGCGCGCCTCGGCGAGGCCGGCTTCGGCGCGGCGTCGTCGCGCTTTACCTGGCAGCATGTCGCCGACGCTCTGGCGCGCCTGCTCTCAGCCGAAGCCCCGGAAGAACCGGCCGCGGTGGTCGGCTTTCGCTCAGAAGTCGAGCCGGCAGTGAATGCTTTTTCCTGAGAAAGAACGCGAGGCGCGCGCAGGCTGGCCGAGCCTGCCGCCCTTCTTCTCTCGCGATCTCTGGCTGATCTGGCTTTTGCGCGCCGATATCCGCGGGCCCGGCAGCCAGTGGGACGAAGAGCGTGGGCGCAAATTTCTTCTCTGGTGGCTCCTCGAAGGACGCCACGATTATCCGGGCGCCGCGCCGCTTTCGCCCGAGGAAATCGGCCGCGCTTTTTCTCCGGTCAGGATTTATGCCGGTTCGCGCTTTTTCGAGTTGCCGCTCTTACTTGCTGAATTATGGTCGGGGCGCAGCGAGTTGCGCGCGCAATACAGGGGATCGAGCGAGAGCGATATCGAGGCGCTTTTGCGGTGGTTTTACGTCAAAGCCGTCCCGGAGTTCCGCCTTTTCGACGTCCTTCCCGCCCTGCATCTCGCATTCTTGCGCGAGCCTCGAGCGCATAGCGGGTTTGCGGCTCTGCCTTTGACGCGCCTCATGGTCTGGGTTTCTCGACTGCGGCCCGATCTCGAGGCTCTCTATCCTCTCGCGACGGCGGCGGGGCGAACGCGCTTTGTCGCCTGGTTCTACCTTAGGGGCGCCATGGAAATGGGGCTTCTCCCTTATATCGGGGAAGCCGAACGCAGGGCCCTTTCAAGCCCCGTTTCTAAGGCGAGCCCGGTTCCTCTCGCCGACCGCCTGCTCGAGCTTTGTCCCTCGGGTTGGCCCCCTTCGGCGGCGCCGCGCCAGCACCCCTTTTCCGCAAACGTCCGCGAAGGGGACGCTTTGCGCCGGCCTTCGGGCGGCCCAAAGGCGCTCTCCTCCCCCGTGCGGGCAGCGGCGAAAGAGCGCCTGTTACGCCACGACGGGGTCAACCTTTTCGGTTTTCCGCGCGGCCAGTTCGGCCTCGGCGAAGATATCCGCATGGCGGCGGCGGCGCTCGCAGCCGCCCGAGTGCCCTATTCGGTTCTGGCCTTGAAAGAGCACTCGGACTGGCGCCACCACGACCGCTCGCTCGACCACCGTATCGGGGAAGATGCGCCCTTTGCGATCACTCTCGCCTGCCTTCCGGGGATCGACACCGCTCTTTCGAGGCTACGTCTCGAAGAGGCGATTTGGGCGGGGCGGCACATCATCGGCTGGTGGCCTTGGGAGCTTCCGGCCTGGCCTGTTTGCTTGCGCCCCGCTTTCGAACTTGTCGACGAGGTGTGGGCGTCGACGCGCTATACGCGCGAGGCCTACGCCCCCGGTTGCCCGGTGCCGGTGATGCTGATGCCGCCTGCGGTTGCGGTCGATCGCTTGCGGGCGCGCTCGCGCGCCGATTTGGGCCTCGCGGAAAAGGCGTTCCTCTTCCTTCTCGTCTTCGACGGCAACTCCACCCTTGCCCGCAAGAATCCGGAAGCGGCGGTCGCGGCCTTTCGCGAGGCTTTTCCCCGAGGCGATGAGCCGGTCGGCCTCGTCCTCAAAGGCATGAACGGCGCCGATGCGCCCGGGTGGAAGGATCTTCTCAAAGCCTCGCGCGAAGACTCGCGCATTCTTCTTATCGACGAGATCTGGGAGCGTGAAGAGGTCCTCTCGCTGCTTGCCGCCTCGGACGCCTTTCTTTCCCTCCACCGCGCCGAAGGCTTCGGGCGCCTTCTCGCCGAGGCGATGCTTCTCGAAAAGCCGGTCATCGCCACCGATTTTTCCGGCAGCGCCGATTTTCTTTCGGCGGCGACCGGCTTTCCGGTCCCCTTCTCGCTTCGCCGCATCGCGCGCGAGGAATACCCTTTCGGCGAAGGCCAGTTCTGGGCCGAGCCCGATATCGCCGAAGCGGCTCGGACCATGGTGAGGGTCGTGGCGGACCCCGCCGGGGCGCGCCCTCTCGCACGCGCCGGCCGCGCTCTCTTGCGCGAGCGCTTCTCTCCCGCCGCCGCCGGAGCGCGCATCAAGCGCCGGCTTCTCGAACTCGGTCTCGAGTCGGCGCGGTTATAGCGCTTCACTCCCCTTCGAACCTCGAGAGCATCTCCTCGAAGGCCTCGGGATCGATGCGAAAATCCGAATTCCAGCGCTTTTCCGGCTCGGTTGCGAGGCCGTGAAGGCTGAAATAACGGCCGCGCAGATGAGAGAGCAGATCGAGATAGAAATCGTCGAGCATCTCTGCGGGCGCGAGCGCCAAAAGCGAAATCGCGTTCTCGCAAAATACCAGATTGGCGAGTTCGGCGCCGATCGTGCCGACGACC
The DNA here is from genome assembly GCA_021790295.1 of Pseudomonadota bacterium. Lineage (GTDB taxonomy): Bacteria > Pseudomonadota > Alphaproteobacteria > ATCC43930 > CGMCC-115725 > AP-15. The sequence goes on from JAJYIC010000167.1 coordinate 4,804, forward strand.
TGTCTGGCGCGGGAAAAAAGAATCGCCTGCTCGGCGCAGGAATGCGCCCCCGGCTTTATCGCCGTATAGCCGCGCCTTTCGAGACGTTCGCGAATTTCCGCCTGATTGAGAAGCTGCCGGCGCATGCCGGCAGGGCGTTCGATAAAAAGCCTTTCCGGACGCGGCAGGCTCGTCTCGGAGTTCTTCTCGCGCAAACGCTCACCCACCTGCCGCAAGATCGGCACGATGATCGGCGCCTTGACCCAAGGCTGCCTCGTCAAAGGCAGAGGGTAGACGAGACGCTCGCAATAGACCGGCGTCTTGTCGGTCAAAATCAACCGGCGCTCTTCGACGCCAAAGGTGGCCATCGTCTGGCGGTAGACCCGCGCCATCTGCGGCGAGACCAAAGTGAGGATCCATTTGCAGGTCTCCCCCCTGGCGATGCGTTTGGCGAGATCGACGCGCGGCAGCGATTCGATCAGCCAGTGCCCGTAGTTCGAATCCCACGACTGCTTGATATGGACGTAGGTTTCGCCGCCCGGAAGCGGCACCGGTTCCTGCGGGTCTTTAAGGCGCAGATGCGCACCGTCTTCCGCCCTTTCGAAATTGTAGAAACTCTTTTCGTGATGGGTGTTGATCAAGGATTCGAAGACCACCCGGTGGTCGAGCGTCGTGATGATGCCGCCCGCGTGGACGACCACCTTTTCGAACACCGCGACCGCAGCCTCGGGAGGCGCGACCTCGATCCGAGTCTGCCGTTCGACAGCCTCCTTCACCCATTGCGGGCGCTCTCCGGCGATGACGGGCGTGATGCGGCGGTAGTTGCCGCCATTCGGGAAGGTAAAAAACTGCGCCGCGCAATCCCGCGCCGGGCAGATCCTCAAGGCTTGGGCAACGGCCATCGCGGGCGGACGGGCGGCGTCGCGGCCATGACGATTACTCAGACAGCCTCCTGACGGCGGGCGCGTTCTCGCAGCATGATCTCGATCGCTTCCAAAGGATCCTCTGCCGAACCCGACAAGCAGGGTTCCCCGTCCCGGCATGGGCCGACAACGGCACCCGAGAAATACGCGCCGCGATAAAGCGCTTCGAAGCGGTCGCGAAAAGGAGGCTTGAGGCGCACCGCAAAACCGGTCAAAGCCAGCCCGCGCCCTCGGCTGCCGCAGAGCCGCCCGTCGCTCGCCCACGGCGTTTGCCGGCCCGAAGGGCCATAAGCCATGTATTCGATGTCGGCGGGCGAAAGGACGGCGAGAGGGGTGACGCCAAAGGCTTCGAGGCGCCGCTTCTCCCCGCGGTTTCCGATCCAGCCGGGCCCCTGTTGGCGGCGGTCGCCGGTTTTTTCGATA
>JAJYIC010000168.1:0-4079 GCA_021790295.1 Pseudomonadota bacterium
GGCCCTCGAAGGGATTGCCGAAACCGGGCGTCTGCACCTGTTTGCCTTCAAAGGCTTCGTCCTCCGGCGCCCCAGCCGCCGGTTCGAGAATACCCTTTCGCTTTCCTCAAAGCGCGAGTCTCGTCTCGAAAAGAGGGGCGAAAACCCGCGCCCGGCGCCCCGTCATCCCGGCCCGAGAAAGCCTCGCAGCGCCTATATTGGGACCGGACGAGGTGAAGTGTGGCGGAGAGGGTGGGATTCGAACCCACGGTCCCCCGCAAGAGGGACAACGGTTTTCGAGACCGCCCCGTTCGACCGCTCCGGCACCTCTCCGCAACCCGGCTGATCGGCGCTCCGGGAGGCTCGCCTCGAAAAGGCGCGGGCGGCAGCGGCGATCGCCGCCGACGGTAGAGGAAAGGGCGGCAGAGGTCTAGCCGTTTGGGCCGTCGCGGGTCTCTTCAACCCGCCTTCGCCCTTCGCCATCCTCCTTTTCCGGCAAAGGCGCGCCCGTGACCGGACCCGCCCTTTTCCGGAAACGCAAAAAAAGGCGCCACCGGGGCAAAAGAGCGGCGGTGATGAAGGCTCGGCCCTTGAGCCAAAAGCGCCCTTTTATGCTCCGGCGTCGGGTAACCGAAATTCCGTTCCCAGCCATAGCCGGGATGGCGGCGAGCGAGAGCGCGCATGATGCGGTCGCGCGTCACCTTGGCGACGACCGAAGCGGCGGCGATCGAAAAGGAGCGCCTATCGCCGCCGACGATCGTGCGCACCGGGCAGGATAACGAGGGCGCGGCGTTGCCGTCGACGAGAGCGAGCGTGGGGCAAAGCGGAAGCGCCGCCACGGCTCGGGCCATCGCCAAAAGGGTCGCGGCGAGAATGTTCGAACAATCGATCTCGCGCGCCCCGGCGGCGCCGACGCCGATCAGAGCGCAACTTTTGAGCGCATCATAGGAGGCTTCGCGCGCGCTCCTTCGCATGGCTTTCGAATCGTCGAGCACGCTTTCGAGAAAGGCGGGAAAACGCGCCCGGTCGAGGATGACGGCCGCGGCGACGACGGGGCCCGCGAGAGGCCCGCGCCCGGCCTCGTCAATGCCGCAAACAAGCCCCCCGCAATCGCCTTCGAAGAGAAAGTCGGGCATTCCCCCTCCCGCGAAGAGCGGCGCTCACACACCCCTCACTTTCCTCCCGCCCTTCGCCGTTGTCCTAGCCGATCCGCAAGCGCGGGGCCAGAGCGGCGAAGCCGCACACAAACCATCGGCGAAAAGGCTCACCCTTTGAGGAGGGCGAGAGCGGCCCGATGGGCGCGGCGGTCGCCGGCGACGAGCACCCGCCCGTCGGAAGCCAGAGTGAGAGGCTTTCCTTGCCAATCGGTGGCGATCCCGCCCGCTCCTTCGACCACCGGCACCATCGCGCAAAAGTCGTAAGGCTTGAGGCTCGATTCGATGACAAGATCGATAAAGCCGGCGGCGAGCATGCCGTATGCGTAACAGTCGGCGCCGAAACGGACGAGCTTTGCCGCGCCGGCGACGCGGGCGAAAGCCTCCGCGTCATTACCGGAAAACATCTCGGGAGTCGTGGCGAAAACCGTTGCCGAGGAAAGTCCTTCGCACGCCCTGCAGGAGACGGGCCGGCCTTGAAGGGTGCTCCGGCGCCCTTTGGCGCCGACCCAACGCTCGCGCGAGATCGGCTGATCGATGACCCCGAGGAGCGGCCTTCCGGACCGGCAAAGCGCGATCAGGGTGCCGAACAAAGGGATGCCGCTGATAAAGGACTTGGTCCCGTCGATCGGGTCCAGAACCCAGACCAGCTCGGCCTCGCAGCGGCTCTGCCCAAGCTCCTCGCCGATGATCCCGTGGCCGGGGAAACGCTCCGCGATGAGGGCCGCCATCGCCTTTTCGGCGGCGCGGTCGGCGAGCGTTACCGGCGTTTTGTCCTCCTTTTCGGCAACCGCGAGAGAGGTGCGGAAAAGAGGCCGTATCGCCGCTCCCGCCGCTTCGGCCAATTCGTTCGCGAGTTCGATCAAGGCCTCGATATCCGAGAGAGGCGCTTCTCTCTCTTTTTTATTTGAGGCTTTCGAGATAGGCGATGACGTCGGCGCGCTCCTGTGCGTTCTTGATCCCGGCAAAGCTCATCATCGTTCCGGGAGCAAATTTTGCGGGGTCTTCGAGCCACTTATTCAAAAGCTGCGGGGTCCAGCTGCCTTTCACTTTCTTGAGCGCCGGGGAAAACCCGAAACCGCTGCGGTCTTCGGCAATCTTGGCGCCGACAATGGCGAAAAGGTTGGGACCGATCTTGTTCGCTTCGCCCTTGTTGAAGCTATGGCAAATCGCGCAAACGACGCTCAGGGTTTGGCCCTTTTTGGCGTCGGCCTTCTTCAGAAGCGCGGCAAATCCCGCCCCCGCCGCCTCGGCCCCCTTTGCGCCCTTTGCGCTCGTCGCGCTTTTCGCTGGGGGCGCGGCCGGCGCTTTGGCCGCCGGAGTCGCCGTCAGCTTGCCGCCAAGCGATTGCAGATAGGCGATGATGTCGGCGCGCTTCTGTTCGTTCTTGATCCCGGAAAAGGTCATCTTCGTTCCCGCGGCAAACTTTTGCGGGTCCAAAAGCCAGCGATTGAGGCGATCGGCGGTCCACACCCCTTTGTGCTTTTGGAGAGCGGCGGAGAATTCGAAGCCGTTGCGGTCTTCGGCGATCTTGGAGCCCGGGATGGCGTAAAGGTTGGGACCGATCTTGTTTGGCCCGCCCTTGTTGAAGGTATGGCAGACCGAGCAGACGGTGATCAGGCTTTTCCCTCTTTTGGCGTCCGCCTTCGCAAGGAACGGTGCGATCCGCTTTGGCCCCGAAGGGGGGGCCCCTTTCGGCGCCGCCTTTTGCGGGCCGGCGACGAGAAAGACCGGGGTCGCCGGCTTTTTCGTGCGATAAAGCTCTTCGGCGAGGATGCCCGAAACCATCGCGACGATAAGCGCGGTGAGGATCGAGGCAATGATCTTGTTCCACTCGAAAGACGGCATCGGCGACCTTTCTTCGATTTTCCCGCCGGGCCGAGACGAAGCGCGCGCCTCCCCCGCGGCAAGCCCGCGCCGCAGCAAATCTCTCCGCGGGCTTTCTGCGTCGGAGGGACCCGCGAATGAGACCCCCTCCCCCATGTTGCCCGCGGATTGTGCGCCGGTTCAAATCAATTATCACGCTTCCTGCAAGCGGTCGAACCGGGCATCTTGTCGCTCCCTTTGAACCGCGCCCGGGTCATCCCTTGGATCGCCGCCTCTCTTTGAACCCGATCGTCCTCATCCCCTCGCGTCTGGCTTCGAAAAGGCTTCCGGGAAAACCGCTTGCCGACATCGGCGGCGCGCCGATGATCGTCCATGTCTGGCGGCGCGCCGAGAGCGCCGAGGTCGGGCCCGTCGTCGTCGCTTGTGGCGACAGGGAGATCGCCGAGGCGGTCGAAAACGCGGGCGGGCGCGCGGTTTTGACCGATCCTTCCCATCCGACCGGCTCCGACCGGATCTTCGAGGCGATAACCCGCCTCGACCCGGAAAGGCGTTACGATGTCGTGGTCAATCTTCAAGGGGATCTGCCGCTGATCGACCCGCTCGCCATTCGCGCCGCCCTCGGCGGGCTTTTAGATCCCGAAACCGATATCGCCACCTTGGCCGCGGTCATCACCGAGAAAAGGGCGCTTGCCGACGAGAGCGTCGTCAAAGTCGTCGCCGGTTTTGTCGATCCCGCGCGCCCGGCGCGCGCGCTTTATTTCTCGCGCGCCGCCGTTCCTTCGGGACGGGGACCCTATTACGAGCATATCGGGCTTTACGCTTACCGCCGAAAGGCTCTGGAGCGTTTTGTCGGATTGCCGCAAGGGGTTCTCGAAGAGCGCGAAAGGCTCGAACAATTACGCGCGCTCGAAGCCGGGATGCGGATTTCGGCAAGCCTTATCGCGCCCGAGCTTTTGGGCGTTCAGGTCGATACCCCGGCCGATCTCGAACGCGCGCGCGCGATTTTCCGCAAAGAGAGAGGGGCATGACAATCAAAAGCGCCGAAGCGGTTTTGACGATCGCGTTTCAGGGCGCCAGAGGCGCCTATTCCGAACTCGCCTGCCGGCACGTCTTTCCCGG
>JAJYIC010000168.1:4089-6095 GCA_021790295.1 Pseudomonadota bacterium
GCATGGCGACGCTCCCTTGCGAAGCCTTCGAGGACGTTTTTGCCGCCGTCGGCGATGGACTGGCCGCGCTCGGGATGATCCCCATAGAGAATTCGGTTGCCGGACGCGTCGCCGACATCCACCACCTGTTGCCGCGATCGGCGCTTTCGATCGTCGCCGAGCATTTCGAATCGGTGCATCACCATCTTCTCGCCGTGCCGGGGGCAAGCCTCGAGGGTTTGCGCACGGTCAAAAGCCACGTCCACGCGCTCTCGCAATGCCGAAAGCTGATCCGCGCGCTCCACCTTCAGCCGGTGATCGCGGCCGATACCGCGGGAGCGGCGGCCGAAATCGCCGCGCTTGGCGATCCGAGCGTCGCCGCCATCGCCTCGGCTCTCGCGGGCGAGATTTATGGGCTCCTTTCCCTCAAGGCGAACATCGAAGACGCCGATCACAACACCACGCGCTTTCTCGTGATGGCGAAAGAGCCGCGCATCCCCGCGCCCGGAACCCCGACCGTCACCACCTTTCTGTTCAACGTCCGCAACGTGCCGGCGGCGCTTTACAAGGCCTTGGGCGGTTTTGCGACCAACGGGGTCAATATGACAAAGCTCGAAAGCTACATGGTCGGAGGCGAGTTCACGGCGACCCAGTTCTACGCCGATGTCGAAGCCCATCCCCAAGACCGCTCTCTCCAGCTTGCGCTCGAAGAGCTGCGGTTTTTTTCGCGCGAGGTCAAAATCCTCGGCGTCTACCCGGCGCATCAATCGCGGCTCGAGGCGTCCGCGCGGGGCGGCAGGGGAGCTTCGGGTCACGCCGCTCCCTGAGAGGGGGAAGCGCCCATATCGGCAACGGCGATGTCGAGCCAGCCTTCTTCTGTCACGCAAGCGCTTTCCCGCGGGCGCAAAAGGACGGTCGTCAGCGCGCTTTCGATGATCGCCGGCCCTTTCAACTTCTGCCCCGCGGCAAGGCCGTCGAAATCGTAAACGGGCGCCGGGACCCAGCCCTCGAGCCAGATCGGGCGCTCCCTTTGCGGCAGGGCTTCAGCCCTTTCCAGCAGAAGCGGCTCCTGCGGCAACTGCGAAAGAAGGCCGCGCACCGCAACCCGCGCATTGACGAGAACCGTTTCCTCTTCGGGGAGCGCATAAGTGAAAAGCTCCCGATGACGGCGGTGGAAGCGCTCGACGATCTGCGGCAAAGGATCGCTTTTCGACCAGTCGATATCGTCGAGAGCGACGGGGATTTCGAAAACCTGCTCGCCGTAACGCATGTCGGCCGCGCGGCTGACGGCGAGAGGTCCGTCGAATGACCCCCTAAGGCGCGCCTTTGCCTCGACTTCGAGAGCTTCGAAAAGGCTTTTGACCTCTTCCCCGTCGAGAGCCTTGGCATCGCCCAAATGGGTGCGCGCGGCTTCGAAGCGCAGGTCCGTCGCCAGCATGCCCCAGGCCGAAAGAACCGCCGCGACCCTCGGCACGATCACCCGCGAGAGACCGAGCCCGCCGGCGATTTCGCTCGCATGGAGACCCGAAGCGCCGCCGAAAGCGAAAAGGGCGAAGTCTCGGGGATCGACGCCGCGGCGCACGGTCAAAAGCCTCACGCCTTCGGCCATGGCGGTGTTGACGATGCGGCGTATCCCCGCCGCCTCTTGCAAAACCCCGATCCCGAGCCTTTGGCCGACCCTTTCGACCGCGCTCTCCGCCGCCTTTTTGTCGAGAAGGCGCCTGCCGCCGAGAAAGCCCTCCGGGTCGAGAAGGCCGAGGACGAGGTTCGCATCGGTGACGGTCGCCTCTTTGCCGCCGCGGCCGTAACAAGAGGGGCCCGGCTCGGCGCCGGCGCTTTCGGGCCCGACGTGGAGGATGCCGCCGGCGTCGACCCGGGCGATCGAGCCGCCTCCGGCGCCGATGCTGGCGATGTCGAGGCTTTGCAAGGCAAGCCTCTCGCCGCCGACTTTGCGGCTGCCGACAAGGGAGGGCCTTTGGTCGAGGATGAGCGAGATGTCGGTTGAGGTGCCGCCCATGTCGAAAGGG
>JAJYIC010000169.1 GCA_021790295.1 Pseudomonadota bacterium
AAAAACTCGATCACCTCGGGCAGATCGACGCTGAGGCGTAGCATGTCTTCGGCATGGACCTCACCGCCGGGCCCAAAGCCGGCGATCCCGCGAAATACCACGCAGCCGGGGAGACCGAGCTCGTTGCGGAGGATATCCAGCAACTCCTTGAGCAGCGAGCGGCGCTTGCCGTGATCTCGTTCGCTGAGATAAAGTCGTGCGACCAGGATGTCATCGGCCATGGCATTGCTCCTAGAGAGTGCGGGCGAGATAGGCGCCGAAAAACGCCCCGAGAAAACCAATCCCGACCGAAAGCCCGACATAAAGCGCCATCATCGTTCCTTGCGAGAAACCGACGAGGGCGAGATCGCCGGCGGAAAGCCCGTTTTCCTCCAGAGCCTCGTCGATAAAAGCATCGAGAAAGGGCGCCGCTGCGCGCACCCCGGCAAGCGTCCTCTCTTCGCTTCTGTCCTCGACGCTGAACCATTGATAGCCGTAAGGGCTGAGATCGCAGGGGAAGGGAGCGTTCGGCGAAAGAAAGAGCGCGTCCGGTAGACTGGGCGCCCAAACGCGCCCGAGGCCGATCAAATCGTCGCCGTCGGCGCCGAGCCCGTGCAACAGGATGACGAGACGGCGCGGTTTGGCGCCGGCGAGAGGCGGGCGCGAAGGGCCGGATAAGGCGATTTTCATCCTCGATGCTCCGAATTTCCAACCGGTCGTCGGATCGAAAGGGGGAAGAGGCGCTCGCAAAAAGGCGGCGTCACCCGCGCCGGCCCTCGATCCCCTGAACTCTCCTGCGAAATGCCGGGGCGGATCAATCGAGATCCCGGTGCAGGCCGCTCGCGACCGCCAGATATTCGGGCTCGCTCGGGCGCAACACGCCGTGCCTCACGGCAAAATCGAGGATGACGAGATTGACGTTGAATTTGAAATCGGTCGTTGCGCGGATGCGTTCGAGCGCGGCCTCGACCGGCATCAAAGTGAATTCGACGAGTTCGCCGTCGCGGTTTTGCGGGACGAAATTGCCCGGCAGTTCGAGATCGTAGGTGAAGAGAACGTCGTCGCGCACGCCGTCGGCCGTTTCCATGCGGTAGGAAAGGGCGCCGACCGGAATTGCGCGGGCGATCGTCTCCGGTGCGATCGCGGCCTCTTCGGCGCCTTCCTTTGCCAAGGTCTCTTCGATGCCGTAACCGCTCCCGATCCCGCCGGCGACGAGGTTGTCGAGCTTATTGGGTGCGACGCGCTTTGTCGGCGAGCGGCGCCCGACCCACAACAAAAGGGCATTTCCCTCGCGGCGGTAGCCGTTCAAATGAACCCCATAGGCGCGGCAGCCGAAAAACGGCACCGCCCCGCGGTCGAGACGGAAAAGAGCAGGCGCCCCCCAGAAAGGCGCGATGTCGAAGGTCTCGTTGCGCCATTTCGGGATCTGCTTCCTTGCCAGAAGGGCGTCGACGACCCGATCGACGGCGGCGCTCAATTCGGCGGGCCCGCCTTTGGCGACGAGGCGAACCCGGTCCTTTTCGACGGCGAAGACCTCGCCGAAACCCGAGAGAAGCGCGGCGTTGTCGCGGCGCACGCGGCCGATCCGTTCTCTCCCGGCGAAAAGGGGAACCGCGCGGGAAGGCTCATAGCTGTTGCAAAAGCGTATCCGCTCGGCGAAAGACATCGCGAAGGCCCCGTCTGAAGGGCGGCGAGATTACCCCCGCGGCGCGGCAAGCACCACCGACACCGAGGCGATTTGCCGCATCGAGGCGGCAAGATAATCCATCGCCTCGCGCTCGAGGCGCGGCACCTCGACCTCGATCATCACCTCGTTATCGGCCGCGACGCGGGCGAGATACAGCGAGGGCACGAGGCCTCGTTTGGTAAAGAGTTCGAGAACGCGCGGCATGACGCCGGGTTCGGCGCTCGCGCGAACATGAAAATAGGCGGCGCGGTCAGCGGCGGCAGTGGGATGGGGCATGAGAAAGATCCTCGACGGCAAAAGGGCGAAACCGAAAAGCCCGAGCCCGTTTAAGGCTCGGGATCCTAATTCGCCGCTCGCGCCGATCCTCTCTCATCACCATCTCTTCTCCTTAAGCCAAAGCGCCGCCAAGGTCAAGCCGCGCCGCGGTTTTGCGACGGTTCTGCTTGGCGCGTGGCGGTTTTTCTGGCGTGCGCGAGAGACCCGTGGTTCTATCGAAAGCGACAAGCCGCGTTTCCAAAGAGGAGGGTGAAATGAGCCAAAGGCGCCGTGTCGTCCTTCTCCCGCTTGTTGCCGGGCTTCTCTTTGGCCTCGGCGCTTGCGCTCCAGGCGCGCCGAGGCGGCCCGCAGCGGTCAACCCTTATGGCATTTCCGACGATATTTCGGCTGTCACCATGACCCAATCGGAGGTTTTGCGGGCTGCCGATCCGAACCTCAGATCGACCTATCCGAAAGGCTTCGAGACGCACGGTCATTAACGGGCGGGAAAGAAAGGCGCGCGGCCGCGCCGAGGCCAAGCCAAAGCCGCGCCGAGGGCGAGAACGAAGGTTTGAAACTTTGCGCCGAGTGGCGCAGTCTAAAGGGCGCTGAGGCTCTTTCTCTTCGGTCTTGATGCGGCGATGAAGATCGTTCTGTCGATTTTCCTGGTTCTGGCGCTTTTGGGCGTTCTCGTCGTGCTTGGGATGGGGGTCGCGACCTTGATGCGCGGAGGCGATCCGCGGCGTTCGAACAAGCTGATGCAGGCGCGGGTCATCCTTCAGGGAGTTGCGCTTCTCTTGCTTGCGGCGTTGATGCTTCTCGGCTCTCATTGAGGATGGTTCGCCTCAACCGGATCTATACGCGGGGGGGCGATCGCGGTGAGACCTCTCTCGGCGAGGGAACGCGGGTAAGGAAAAGCGCCCTCAGGGTTGCCGCCTTCGGCACGGTCGAGGAAGCGAATGCGGCGATCGGCCTTGCGCGGCTTCATGTCGATGCCGAGGTCGATCGGATGCTTGCCCGCATCCAGAACGATCTTTTCGACCTCGGCGCCGATCTCGCGATCCCCGAAGGCGGCAGGAAATCGGCCGGGGCATTGCGTATCGAGGGCGGACAGGTGACGCGTCTCGAACGCGAGATCGACGCTCTCAACCGCGCTCTCGCGCCTCTCGAATCTTTTATCCTGCCGGGCGGCACGGAGGCGGCCGCCGCTCTTCATCTCGCGCGCACGATCACGCGCCGGGCGGAAAGGCTCGTCTGCGAACTCCAAGCGGTCGAGCCCGTCAACGGCGAAGCGCTCAAATATCTCAACCGGCTTTCCGACCATCTTTTCGTTCTCGCACGGCGCGCCAACGCCAATGGCGCCCGCGACGTATTGTGGCAGCCGGGCGCCGGTCGCGGCGAAGGGGCATGAGGCTCTTGCCTTCGCCGTTGCCGCGTGCCAATCCTCATCCCCGGCCGCCGACGGCGGCTCGCGAGGGAGATCCGGGAACGAGATGAAAGCGCTGGTTGCGGTCAAAAGAGTCGTCGATTTCAACGTCAAGGTGCGCGTCAAGGCGGACCGAAGCGGAGTCGAGACGGCGGGCGTCAAGATGTCGATGAACCCTTTCGACGAGATCGGCATCGAAGAGGCTTTGCGCCTCAAGGAAAAGGGGATCGTCGAAGAGGTGATTGCGGTCTCCTTGGGCGCCGGGCAATGCCAGGAGACGATCCGCACGGCCCTTGCGATGGGCGCCGATCGCGGCGTCCTCGTCGAAACCGACGCCGAATTGCAGCCTCTGGCCGTGGCGAAACTCTTGAAAGCGGTGGTGCTCCAGGAAAATCCCGGCATCGTCATCACCGGCAAACAGGCGATCGACGATGATTGCAACCAGACGGGGCAGATGCTGGCGGCGCTTCTCGGCTGGCCGCAGGCGACCTTCGCTTCGAAGCTCGCCATCGCCGAGGACCATGCCGAGGTGACGCGCGAGGTCGACGGAGGGCTCGAAACCATCCGCATCCGCCTGCCCGCGGTCGTCACCACAGACCTGCGCCTCAACGAGCCGCGTTATGCCTCCCTTCCCAACATCATGAAGGCGAAAAGGAAACCGATCGCCATCCTGTCCCCGGAAAGTCTCGGGGTCGATGTCGCGCCGCGCCTTAAGACCTTGAAGGTCGAAGAGCCCGCGAAACGCCAAGGCGGCAAAAAGGTCGGCTCGGTTGCCGAGCTTGTGGACAAACTGAAAAATGAGGCGCGGGTGATCTGATGGCTGTTCTCGTCATTGCCGAACACGACAACCGGAATTTGAAGCCTGCGAGCTTGAACGCGCTCGCCGCGGCTAGCGAAATCGCGCGTCTTGGCGGCGGCGAGATCGATCTTCTGGTCGCCGGGAAGGACTGCCGCGCGGTCGCCGAAAAGGCGGCAAAGGCCACCGGCCCGAAACGCGTTCTCCTCGCCGAGGATGCGGCTTTGGAACATGGTCTTGCCGAGGATCTGGCGCCTCTCGTCGTCGCGCTTGCGCCCTCTTACGGGCACATTTTCGCGCCCTCGACGAGCGCAGGGAAAAACCTGATGCCGCGGGTCGCCGCCCTCCTCGACGTGATGCAGATTTCCGATATCAGCGCCGTTGTCGCGCTCGATACCTTTGTCCGTCCGATCTATGCCGGAAACGCCCTCGCCACCGTGCAGTCGAATGACCCGATCAAGGTCGTCACGGTGCGCGGAACCGCCTTTCCGGCGCTTTCGGCGGAGGGCGGCGAGGCGACCCTCGAAACCGTCGAAGGAAAAGGATCGGCCGGGCTTTCGCAATTCCTGCGCGCCGAACTTTCGAAATCGGAGAGGCCGGAGCTGACGAGCGCGCGGATCATCATATCCGGCGGGCGCGGCATGCAGTCGGGCGAGAATTTCCGCCTTCTGGAGGTCATCGCCGACCGCCTCGGAGCGGCCATCGGCGCCTCGCGCGCCGCGGTCGACGCCGGCTTTGTTCCGAACGACTATCAGGTCGGCCAGACCGGCAAGATCGTTGCTCCCGAACTTTATATCGCGGTCGGCATCTCGGGAGCGATCCAGCATCTGGCGGGGATGAAGGATTCGAAGGTGATCGTCGCCATCAACAAGGACGAAGAGGCGCCGATCTTCGGCGTCGCCGATTACGGCATCGTCGGCGATCTTTTCAAGGTTCTGCCCGAGCTCGACGCCGAACTCGCGCGCCGCGGCTAGAAACGATGCAGCTTTCCGAAGTCCGCCTGATCGGCGTCGTCGGTGCGGGGCAGATGGGAAGCGGCATCGCCCATGTCTGCGCGCTTGCCGGTTTCGAGGTTCTGCTCAGCGACGTCAGCGCCGAAAAGCTCGGCGACGCGCAGGCGCTCATCGAAAAAAACCTGACGCGCCAGGTGGCCCGCGGCAAGATTCGCGAGGAAGAAAAAAGAGCGGCCCTGGCAAGAATCCGCCCCGCTGCGGAGCTTTCGTCCTTTGCCGACTGCGAGCTTTTGATGGAGGCCGTCAGCGAGAAAGAGGAGGTAAAGCGCGAGATCTTCGGCAAGCTCGTGCGCATCCTCAAGCCCGAAGCGCTTATCGCCACCAATACCTCGTCGATCTCGATCACCCGTCTCGCATCCGCGACCGATCGGCCCGGCAAGTTCATCGGCATGCATTTTATGAACCCCGTGCCGGTGATGAGCCTCGTCGAGCTGATCCGCGGCATCGCCACGGAAGAGGAAACTTTCGCCCTTGCCCGCGACCTCGTCTTGAAGCTCGGCAAGACGCCCGTTGCCGCGGAGGATTTCCCGGCATTCATCGTCAACCGCATCCTTTTGCCGATGATCAACGAAGCGGTCTATACGCTTTACGAAGGGGTCGGCACGGTCGAAGCGATCGATACGGCGATGAAGCTCGGCGCCAATCACCCGATGGGGCCTTTGGAGCTTGCCGATTTCATCGGCCTCGATACCTGCCTTTCGGTGATGCAGGTTCTTTACGAAGGGCTTGCCGACAGCAAATACCGGCCCTGTCCGCTTCTCGTCAAATATGTGGAAGCGGGCTGGCTTGGCCGCAAAACCGGCCGCGGATTTTACGATTACCGCGGCGAAGCGCCGGTGCCGACGCGCTGAACGCCCTTCGACATGATTTTTGCGCCAGCCCCC
>JAJYIC010000170.1 GCA_021790295.1 Pseudomonadota bacterium
GCATGTGAAAAGCCGAGGTGACAAGGATCCATCTTTGGCCGCCACGCGGATCGAGAAGCCTTTTCCCGAAAAGCGCGTTCTCATGCGTGTTGCGCGACGCCTTTTCGAGAATGACGCGCCTGCGGGCGATCCCTTCCTTTTCGACAAAATCGAGGCTGGCGCGGGCTTCGGCAAAGCCGACCGGGAAAAGACTGCCTTCGCCTCCCAAGATCGCAAGCTTTGCCTTCGGGTAATGGCGGGCCAGTTCGACCCCGGCGAGAAGCCGGGCGGGCGAGCCGGAGAAGACCGTCTCGCCGTAGGTTCTCGAAAGCGCCGGGCTGACGCTGCCGCCGAGGACGATGATCCCATCGATGCGGCGGGGAAGAGATTTCGGGGGCGGAAAGCGCTTTTCGAGAGGAAGGAGAAGGAGGGGGCCAATCGGCAGCACGGCAAGGGCGAGAAACCCCGCCGCGCAAATGGCGGCGAGGCGGCGGCCGGCGCGCCGGCGCCCAAGACTCTGCAAAAGGACCCCGGCGAGAAGGCCGATCAGGAGAAGATTGCCCGGGGCAAGGATCCCCCACAGGAGCTTTTCGATGATGAACAGCTTCGCCTCCGCTTGCGGCGCCCACTATGTTAGGGTCAGCCACGAGAGATTTAGAGGAAAGACGAGCGGGGTGACCCTGATGAGCGACATTCCCCATTATATCGACGGCAAGCGCGAGCCGGGGGCAAGCGGGCGTTCGGGCGCTGTCTTCAACCCGGCAAGCGGGGAGGAAATCCGCCGCGTCGCTTTTGCCGGCGAGGCCGAAGTCGACCGCGCCGCCGCCGCGGCCGCGGCCGCTTTTCCTTCCTGGGCGGCGGCTCCGCCTCTTTCGCGCGCCCGCGTCCTCTTCCGCTTCCGCGAGCTTTTGGAGCGCGAAAGCGAGGCTTTGGCGCGGCTCATCACCGAGGAACACGGCAAGGTGCTTTCCGACGCAAAGGGCGAGGTGACGCGCGGCCTCGAAGTGGTCGAGTTCGCTTGCGGCATCCCCCATCTTTTGAAAGGCGAATTTACCGAAACCGTGGGCCGCGGCATCGACAGCTGGTCTTTGCGCCAGCCTTTGGGGGTGGTCGCCGGGATCACCCCGTTCAACTTTCCGGCGATGGTGCCGATGTGGATGTTCCCCGTCGCCCTCGCCTGCGGCAACAGCTTCATCCTGAAACCTTCCGAGCGCGACCCTTCGCCCGGGCTTCTGATCGCCGAATTGTTGTCCGAGGCGGGCCTTCCGCCGGGGGTTTTCAACGTCGTCAACGGCGACAAAGAGGCGGTCGAGGCGCTCCTTGCCCATCCTTCGATCGCCGCCTTGAGCTTTGTCGGTTCGACCGCGATCGCAGAGCATATCTATGCGAGCGCGGCGGCGAGAGGAAAGCGCGTTCAGGCTTTGGGCGGGGCGAAAAACCACATGGTGGTCTTGCCCGACGCCGATCTCGACCAGGCGACCGACGCGCTGATGGGCGCGGCTTACGGTTCGGCCGGAGAGCGTTGCATGGCCGTCTCGGTCGCGGTTGCGGTCGGCGGAGTCGGCGACAGGCTTCTCGAAAAGCTCGTGCCCAAAGTGCGCGCCTTGAAGATCGGCCCCGGGACCGATCCCGAAGCGGAAATGGGGCCTCTCGTCACCCGCGCGCATTATGAGCGCGTGCGCTCATATGTCGATCTCGGGGTCGAGGAAGGGGCAAAGCTCCTCGTCGACGGCCGCGGCCTCAAACTGCAAGGCTATGAAAACGGGTTCTTTTTCGGAGGCACCGTTTTCGACCACGTGAAGCCTTCGATGCGCCTTTACAAGGAGGAGATTTTCGGCCCCGTGTTGGCGGTCGTGAGGAGCCCCGATTTCGAGACAGCGGTTAGACTTGTCAACGAGCACGAATACGGCAACGGGGTCGCCGTGTTCACCCGCGACGGCGATGCCGCGCGCGAATTTGCGAGCCGCATCAAGATCGGCATGGTCGGGATCAACGTCCCGATCCCGGTGCCGATGGCTTTCCACAGTTTCGGCGGATGGAAGCGCTCGCTTTTTGGCGACATGGCGGTGCACGGACCGGAAGGCGTGCGCTTTTATACGCGGCTCAAGACCGTGACCGCGCGCTGGCCCGCCGGCGTGCGCACCGGCGCCGAATATGTGATGCCGACGATGCGTTGAAAGCGCGCCGGGCGCCCCCGCGCCCTCCCTTTGGCGGCGGCTTGCCGTTCAGCCGTTTTCGGCAAGGACGGCGCCGGCAAGATGAAGCGAGCCGCAGATGAGAACCCTCCCCGCCCCGCCGCGGGCGAGGATTAGGGCGAGCGCGGCGCCGAGCGAGCCAGCGCTTTCAGCCGCGATCCCGAGGGAAAGCGCGCTCTCTTTGATCTCTTCGGCCGAATACGCGTTTTCTTCTCCGGGGATGGCAAGCGCGACGAGGCTCTCCGTTTCTCGCGCCAGAGGCGAGAGAAAGCCTTTGAGGTCCTTGCTTTTGAGCATGCCGAGGATGAGATGGAGCGGGCGGTCGCGCCAGCCGCGGGCAACTTCGGCAAGGATCTGCCCGGCCGCGGGATTGTGACCGCCGTCGAGCCAAAGTTCGACGCCTTCGGGAAGCGCCGCGGCAAGAGGGCCGCGGGTCAGGCGTTGCAGCCGGCCCGGCCATTCGATGCGGCAAAGGCCTTGAGCGATCGCTTGCGGGGAAACGCGGAACCCTTCGAGGGCTTCGAGACAAGCGATCGCAGTCCCGGCGTTGAGGATCTGGTGTTTGCCGAATAGAGAGGGGCGCGGCAGATCGAGCCGCCAACGCCGGCCTTCGTACCGCATCCCTTCCCCCTTTTCCTCCGCAAACCATTCCTTTCCAAAGCGGAAAAGAGGGGCGCCTTCGAGGGCGGCGCGCTGGGCGATGACCCTTTCAACCGCCAAAGGCTGAGGGCCAACGACGGCCGGGCGGCCCGGTTTCAGGATCCCCGCCTTCTCGGCTGCGATCGCCTCGAGGCTCGAACCGAGAAACTCCTGATGGTCGAGAGAGATCGGGGTCAAGGCGACGAGCGCCGGAAAGGGCACGACATTCGTCGCGTCGAGCCTTCCGCCGAGGCCCGTTTCGAGAAGAAGGATATCGGCCGGGGTGCGGCTGAAAGCGAGAAAGGCCGCCGCCGTGGTGATCTCGAAATAGGTGATGGGCAGGCCTTCATTCGCCTTTTCGCATGTTTCGAGAAGAAGGGCGAGAGCCTCCTCCGCGATCAGCGTTCCGGCCAGCCGGATGCGTTCGGCAAAGCGCAGGAGATGGGGCTTTGTAAAAGCGTGAACGCGGTATCCGGCGGCTTCGAGAGAGGCGCGCAACGTCGCGATCGTCGATCCCTTGCCGTTGGTCCCGGCGAGGTGGACGACGGGGGGAAGGAGGAGATGCGGGTTTCCGAGACGGGCGAGGAGGCTCTCGACCCGGCCCAAGGACAAATCGATCCTTTTCGGGTGAAGCTGATAAAGCCTTTCGAGAACGCGGTCGCTGTGAGCGCGGGGAGCAGCGTTCACGACGCTTGCGCCGCTCTCAAGGCGGGCTCTCTGCCCGGCCTTTCACCCATCAGATGCCCGAGAAGAAGCGCCAGGGTCTGGGCGAGTTCGGGGCGCCGCACGACGAGATCGACCATCCCGTGGGCGTAAAGATATTCGGCGCGCTGGAACCCTTCGGGAAGCTTTTCGCGGATCGTCTCTTCGATGACGCGGGCGCCGGCAAAACCGACGACGGCTCCGGGTTCGGCGAGGGTGACGTCGCCGACCATGCCGAGAGAGGCCGAAACCCCGCCCGTCGTCGGGTCGGTCAAGATCACGATATACGGAAGCCCCGCCTCTTTGACCCTGTCGGCGGCGATGATGGTGCGCGGCATCTGCATCAAAGAAAGGACGCCTTCCTGCATGCGCGCCCCGCCCGAAGCCGGAACGAGGATGAGGGCAGCCTTTTGCCGCACGGCAAGATCGGCGGCGGCAAGCATCGCATCCCCTACCGCAAGCCCCATGGAGCCGCCCATAAAGCCGAACTCGAAAGCCGCGACGACCGCCCGCGCCGCGCCGATATGCCCCGAAGCGACAAGGAGAGCTTCGCTTTCCGCCCCGAATATCCCTTGCGCATCCTTGAGACGGTCGAGATAACGCTTCTTGTCGCGAAACCGCAAAGGGTCCTGAACCACTTTCGGCAAAGGAAGGCGCTCGAAGAGGCCTTCGTCGAACAGCATTTTGACGCGCTCGAGGGCGCCGATGCGCAGATGGTGGCCGCAGTTGCGGCAAACGTGAAGATTGGCTTCGAGTTCGCGATAATAGAGCATCTCTTCGCAGCCCGGGCACTTCTTCCACAAGTTGTCCCGGACATCCTTTTTGCCGACGACCGCCCGGATCTTGGGAAGAACGAAATTGGTCAGCCAGTTCATCGCCTCCGCCCGCCTGCAAAAGGGCCGCCGCAATCCTATAGCGCCCCCTCCCGTTGAAAGCGAGAAGGCAAGCGCAACGGCCGGGCTCGATCCTCCCAAAGGAGTGAAGCGGTGATCACGCTTTCCTTTGCGCTTTTGTGCGCGGCGGCCGTTCTCGGCGGCGTCCTTGGCGTCCTCTTTTTGCGCGGAGCCAAAAGGAAGCCCATCCCTCACGCGTTTGCGCTATTTCACGGCGCGCTGGGCGCTTCAAGCCTGGCGACGCTTCTCGCCGCTCTTCACCTCGGCCCGCCGCCAAGCCGCATGGGCACCGAAAGCTTCGGGCGGATCGCCGCGGCGCTCCTCGCGCTCGCCTTTTTTCTCGGCCTTCTTTTCCTGTGGGGAACTCTGCGCGGCAAAAGGCCGGCGGAGACCCTTGTCGGCCTTCATGCGGGGCTTGCGATCGCCGCTTTTGCCGTGCTTCTCGCTCTCCTCGTCCTGACTTGAGAGCAAAGGCGCCCTAGCGGCGCGCGCCGCGCACGCCCTCCGCAAGGGCGCGAACGTCTGCGAGAACGGCTTCGACGAGGCCTCCCTTCGCCTTGCCGAAGCGATCGAGATTGGCGGCGAGAGTTTGCACCAGGGCAGAGCCGACGACGGCGGCGTCGGCGGCGCGGGCCGCGGCTGCGGCCTGAGCCGGACTTTTGATGCCAAAGCCGACCGCGAGAGGCAGAGCGGTAAAGCGGCGAAGACGCGCCACTGCGGTCCTGATCGCCTCGTCTTCGGCCGAACGCGTGCCGGTGATGCCGGTGATCGAAACGTAATAGAGAAAGCCTTCGGCCCGTTCGAGAATGACCGGAAGGCGCCGCTCGTCGCTCGTCGGCGTCGCCAGGCGCACGAAATCGAGACCCGCCGCCCGCGCCGGAAGGGTGAGTTCGCGATCCTCTTCCGGCGGCAGATCGACGACGATGACGCCGTCCACTCCCGCCGCGACCGCATCGCGGCAGAAATCCCCGCCGCCATAACGGTAGATCGGATTGTAATAGCCCATAAGGACGATCGGCGTTTCTGGGTCAGAGAGCCGCAAATCGCGCACGAGAGAAAGCGCGCCTTTGAGCGTCATCCCGCCTTTGAGGGCGCGCTGGCCTCCCGCCTGGATGGTCGGGCCGTCGGCCATGGGGTCGGAAAACGGCACCCCGATCTCGATCAGATCGGCTCCCGAAGCAAGAAGGCCGCGAAAGAGGGCGGCCGAAGTCTCGCCGTCGGGGTCGCCGGCCGTCAGATAGGTGACGAGGCCGCCGCGGCCTTCGGCCCGAAGCACGGCAAAACGCGAAGCGATGCGGCTCACAGACGGACCCCCAAATGCTCGGCGACGGCAAAGACATCCTTGTCGCCGCGCCCGCACATGTTCATCACGATCAGGTGGTCGGAGCGAAGCCGGGGCGCGATCTTGGCGACGTGAGCCAGAGCATGCGCCGGCTCGAGCGCCGGGATGATGCCTTCGAGCCGGGTCGAAAGCGTGAAGGCTTCGAGCGCCTCCTTGTCGGTGATCGCGACATATTCGACGCGCCCCAAATCGTGAAGCCAGGCGTGCTCGGGGCCGATCCCGGGATAATCGAGCCCGGCCGAAATCGAATGCGCTTCCTTCAC
>JAJYIC010000171.1 GCA_021790295.1 Pseudomonadota bacterium
TATCCCCGCCTTTTCGCAATCCGGCCACAGCTAACCCATCGTCCCGTCGCTCGCCCGATTCCGCTTATGAGGCTGCAAAAGGGAATATCGGAGGCCGAGCATCCCCGGGCGGGCTTTCCAGCCGTCGATAAGAGAGCGGCTTTCGGGCTTATCGAGAGGGATCTGCCCCAAGATCGCAAAGCGGTTCGGGTATTTCCTCGCCGCCGCCTCGGCAAGCGCGCCCGAGTTCGGGTCCCATCCCGGAGGATGGATGACCGCGGCGTCGACGCCGGCTTCAGCCATCTCTTCGAGGCACTCCTCCGCCGTGAATTCGGCCACCTGCCGGTGCAGTTCGTTGCCGGGCTTGCCGCCTGTCCACAAATGGATTTGCGCGTCGATGATCTTCATCGCCTTTTGTCCCTTGCGCTCGCGACCCCGCACCCTCAAGGCGCCAAACCGGGCGCGCCGGCGGCAACGTCGTAAAAGGCGAGAGTGAAGGAAGCCGCGGTGTAATAACCCATCAGAACGATGACGTCGGAAACGCCGTCGTGGCCGAGAAGCGCGAGCGCGCGCCGGTAAAGTCCCTCGCCGATCCAGCGCGCGCCGAGAAGGGCCGAGGCCGTCTCATAGACGATCTGTTCGCGCGGATCGGAAAACGAAACGGGAAGCCCGGCAACGAGCGCGTCCACCGTCTCAGCAGGAAGCCCCGCTTCTTTGCCGTGCCGTTCATGGGCGGCGAGAGGATAAGCCGAATGCCATTTGCCGGTCACGAGAACGACCGCGATCTCGCGCTCTCTCAGCGAAAGGGAGAAGCCTGCGGGTTGGAGATAGGCGCCAAGAGGAGCGAGAAGCTTTGCCAGCTTTGCATTCTCCACCCAGATCTTGGTCGGCCCCGGCAGGCGGCCGCGGTTTTCGATGAGAGAGCGGTATGCCTCCTGTTGCTCCGCCGTCATCTCGTCGTATGGGATCTCGGCGTAGCGGCCGAAGGTCGGGGTTCGGGTCATCGTTGCGTTCCATCCTCAAAGCCAAAAGGGGCGGGTTCGCCCGCGGCCCATCCTGCCTTCGGGACCCACGCTCGCCAAGAGCCCTATGGCGGCAGCCGAGGCTTTCCTCGCTTTTTGCGCAACTCTCGCATAAGCTTTTTGCGGGGAGGCGAGAAAGGGAGCATCGAGGATGACAACCCGCCCACTGTATCTGGGACACGTCAACGTCTATGTGCGCGATGTCGAGCGCGCGAAAGCCTGGTACGAGGATCTTCTCGGCCTTCACGTCTATGAATATAGCCCTGGGCGCGCGGCCTTCCTTTCGGCCGACCGCGAGCAGTCGCACGAGGTGGCGTTGATGGCAGTGGGCCCGAAGGCGCCCTTGCAGGAGAAAGGCCAGGTCGGGCTCAACCACATGGCCTGGAGGGTCGAGAGCCTCGACCAGCTCAAGGCCTTCTACCGCAGCCTCAAAGAGAAAAAGCTGCCGATCGAGGCGATCAACGATCACGGCATCTCTCTCGGCATTTATCTGCGCGATCCGGACGGCAATGGGGTCGAGGTCTATTACGAGATGCCGCGGCGGGAGTGGCCGCGCGAAGACCACGTCTTCACCCGCGAACTCGTCGGATCGGGCCGTTTCCCCGGCCCTTGGGACGAGGAAGTGAGGATCGGCATGATGGCGGGAGCGGGCGCGCGTTAGCCTTCCCATCCGGCGCTTGCGAACCTCCTTCACCCGGGGCTAGCCTTCCTCTCCTTCTGCGCCAGCGAAGTTGCCGTCATCGGCAGCAATAGGAGGGGAAAAGTGGCCTTTTACGAACTGCGCCGTTACAAGGTTCTTCCGGGAAAACTCGACGCATGGGTCAAGATCATGGAAGAGGAGATCATCCCCTTCCAGGTGAGCAAGGGCATGGTGATCTGCGGCAGCTTTCGCGGCGAAAGCGACGAATCGGTCTATGTCTGGCTGCGCCGGTTCGAAAGCGAGGCCCAAAGGGAAGCCCTTTACAAGGCCGTTTACGAAAGCGATCACTGGAAAGAGAAGATTGCCCCGCGCGTCCCCGACCACCTCGACCGCTCGGCGGCGGTGATTACCCGCATCATCCCGACCGCGAAATCGACGGTGCAATAAGGGCGCTCGGGGAGCCCCGCATCGAAACGCGCCCTCCTTCTCCGCTCGGAAGGCTTTCCTCATTCTGCGGGAACGGCAGCAGCGAAACCATTTCCCACCACGGCGCAAGGATTTTGACAGGATCTCTTGCCGCTGATATCCTCTTTTGCTTCCAGGGGGCGCCATGGTCGCTCGAATCCTCTCTACACTCGTCGCGCTCGGTCTTGCGGGCGGAGCCTATTTCGGCGTGGCGCCCGCGGCGCCCGGCGTCAACCTGCTTTTCGTCTTTCTGCTCTTTGTCGCATTCCTTCTTTGGTTCGAGTGGGAAACGATCGAGGCAGGCTATTCCTATCTGGACGAGGGAGAAGGACCGAGCCGCAGAGACCTGCTTTTGCCTTTGACGCGCTTTGCCCCTTTGCTGCGGAGAACGCCGCCGCGGCCGAAAGACCACCCCGAGGAGCCGCAAGGAGAAAAGGGCGGATCGGAAGGCCTTCGCCGCCGCAAGTGAGGGCGAAAAGCGCGTGAGGGAAAGGCGGAAGGGAAAGCGCCTTCCGCCCATAAAAAAGGGGCGCCGAGGCGCCCCTTTTCTCGTTTCCTCTGGCCCTGCGATCCCCCCTCATAAAGCGAGGATCGGGGCGCAGACGGTCAACTATGCCAGCGGAACTGCTGAGGCTTTCTGTCGGCGCCTTGAGAGATCTTGACATTGACGAGGGCAGGGCCTCTGAAGTTCATCGCCTCTTCGAGAGCCCCTTTGAGGTCTTTCGGGTCATCGACGTAAAAGCCTTTGCCGCCGAAGGCCTCCATCATCTTGTCGTAACGCGCGCCCCAGATGAGGGCGTTGGCTTTCAAGTTCTTGAGAGGCTCGGGCGGGATCTCGGGCATGCCGGGGCCGATGCCGCCGTTGTTGAAGACGACGATTTTCACCGGCAGGCCATAACGGCACACCGTCTCCATCTCCATCCCGGAAAAGCCGATCGCCGAGTCGCCGCTGACCGAGATGATCGGACGGTCGGGATGGACGACGGCGGCGGCGATGACGAGACCCATGCCGACGCCCATCGTGCCGTAGCTTCCGGCGTCGAGCCTTTCGCGCGGCCTGTGGTTCAAAAGCTGGGTCCTGCCGATATCCATCGTGTTGGCGCCCTCGCCGATGATGATCGCGTTTTCGGGCACCCAGGGGACGACGTCTCTGAGCGCCCGGTAATAGTTGGCGGGCGCCGAATCGTCATCCTGCTGCACCTTGACCGCCGCCGCGTTTTCGGCCGCCTTTTTGGCGATCGCGGTGCGCCACGGCGTGTCTTTCGGATAAAACCACTGGCGGCTTCCAAGCGCCTTGTTGAGCTGGCCGACGATCGCCTTGCCGTCGCCGACAAGCCCCACTTCGGTCGGCTTGTTGTGGCCGATCTCTTCCGCCGCGATGTCGAGCTGGATCACCTTGACATCCTTGCTGTAACGCGGCGGCAGGCCGAAATGGAGGATCCAGTTGAAACGCGCGCCCATGAGAAAAACGACGTCGGCCTGCTGGAGGGCGAGACTGCGGGCGGCGCCGACCGAAAGAGGATGGCTGTCCGGCAACACCCCTTTGCCCATGGGCGAGGCGAGAAAGGGGAGTTGCGTCCTTTCGATAAAGGCGCGCA
Organism: Pseudomonadota bacterium; assembly: GCA_021790295.1. Classification (GTDB taxonomy): domain Bacteria; phylum Pseudomonadota; class Alphaproteobacteria; order ATCC43930; family CGMCC-115725; genus AP-15. The sequence goes on from JAJYIC010000171.1 coordinate 3,705, forward strand.
CCTCTGCTTCGGCGCGAGACCAGGCCATGCCTTTGCCGACGATGACGAGAGGCCGTTCGGCCCGCTCCAGAACATTGAGCGCGCGTTCGATCTCGTCCGGCGCCGCCATCGTCCGCGGAGGCTCGGGGCAGCGCGGCAATTGCTCCGCCTTTTCCTCATCGGTCTTGCCGGTGATGATGTCGTCGGGCATGTCGAGATAAGAGGCGCCCGGACGGCCATAGATCGAATGACGCACCGCCATCTCGACGTAAAAGGGGATGCGGTGAACATGTTCGACCGCATGGGCGAATTTGCAGAAAGGCGAGGCGATCAGCACCTGCCGCTCTTCCTGGAAGGCGCCCATGCCGTTGCGCCAGGATTCCGAAGCCCCGCCGATGAGAATCATCGGCCAGCAGTTCTGCTGCGCGTTGGCAAGCCCGGAAAGGGCGTGAACCACCCCTGGGCCCGAAACCACGATGCAGGCGCCGGGACGGCCGGTCAGATAGCCGACGGCTTGCGCGGCGTAAGAAGCCGCCTGCTCGTTGCGCATGCCGACATAGGTGATGCCCGCCTTTTGCGCGGCGTCGGCGATCGGTCGGACGGGAAAGCCGACGACACCGAACATATAGTCCACGCCTTGTTGTTTGAGGCTCCTTGCCATCAAGGTGGCGCCGTCGACTTCGCTCATCTCGTTCCTCCTTTTCGCTGCCGCGCGCAGGGCTCATTTCGAGCCCTCGTATAAAGAGAGCTCATCTCGCGCCGGAGATTAGCCGCTAATCGGCGAGGAGGAAAAGAATCTCGGCCGCAACCCAGCCGCGCTGCGAAAAAAAGCGCGAAGCTCGTCCCTCTACCCGCAAAGGGACGCGCTCGAGCCTGCGCTTCCCGCAGGGCAGAAAGCGCAGGCTCGGGTTCGGAGGTTTAGCGGCCGGCGAGAGCGCGAGCGAGCTGGCTCACCGCTTCCTGGTGCTTTTCGTTCGTGATCTCGGCAAAATTGCGTGCGATTTCGAGAAGCATGCGCTGGTGCGGCGTGATCTGCCGCGCCGGCTCTTCGCCCACCCCTTCGAAAAAGTAGCTGATGGGGGAGTTGAGAGCGTGCGCGATCTCGTACAACCTGCCCGCCGAAACGCGATTGATCCCGCGCTCGTATTTGTGGGCCTGCTGATAGGTAACGCCGATGGTCTCGGCAAGCTGCTGCTGGGTCAAACCCATCATGATGCGGCGTTCACGTATGCGCGCCCCGACGTAATCATCGACCGCGGCGGTCGACCGCCCTCTTTTCGGCTTTGCCATGATGCCTCACTCACTTTCCTTGCTTGCGGCGCGGCCCTCCGCGCGGGCTCGACGCTCCTTGCGCGCCCGCGCGTCAGGTCTCACCCTCTCTCTTCGATAAACAAAAGATAAGAAGCAAAATTCCCGCGTTCCAGGCCCGCTCTTGAAAGGGGGAAAAAGGCGGGCCCGCGCTTTCGCACGAATGAGGCAGTTTCGCTATCTTTTCGCGCGCCGGAACCATTTGGCGGATGGGCTGAGGCGCGCCTTCTCTTGCCTTTTGGGGCGGCCTCGGCAACCCTTGCGGTCGCCCTTTCAAGGGAGGAAAGGATGACCCAGTCATTGGGGCTGAAGCGCGGCCTTACCCATTACGGAGACCCCGATTTTGCCCTTTATCTGCGCCGCTCTTTTGCCCGCTCGATGGGCTATTCGAGCGAATTTCTGGCGCGGCCCGTCGTAGGCATCGCCGACGGCTTTTCGGGGTTCAACAATTGCCACCGCCATTTCCCGGAGCTTGTCGAAGCGGTAAAACGCGGCGTTCTTGCCGCCGGCGGTCTGCCTCTCACCTTTCCGACGATCTCTCTCGGCGAAGTCTTTCTCTCGCCGACGAGCCTCATGTTTCGCAATCTGATGGCGATCGACATCGAGGAGATGATCCGCGCCCAGCCGATGGACGCGGTCGTCCTTCTCTGCGGTTGCGACAAGACGGTCCCGGCCTCTCTGATGGGCGCGATTTCGGCAAACCGTCCCGCGGTCGCCCTTGTCGCGGGGCCGATGCTCTCCTCGTTGTGGAAAGGCGAAAGGCTCGGCGCCTGCACGGATTGCCGCCGGTTCTGGGCGCGCTTCCGCGCCGGCGAACTTGCGCCCGGAGAGATCGCCGAAGTCGAAGGCCATCTTGCGACGACGGCCGGGACCTGCGCCGTGATGGGGACGGCGAGCACGATGGCCGCGGTTGCCGAGGCTCTCGGCATGATCCTTCCCGGTACGGCGGCGATCCCCGCCGTTCACGCCGACCGCTTGCGCGCCGCCGAG
>JAJYIC010000172.1 GCA_021790295.1 Pseudomonadota bacterium
GCCTTCGATGGCCGCCAAGGAGGCGGCGCGCGCGCGCCGGCCGCGGGGAGGATGCGAAAATAGACTCGTTTTGCGAGAGGGACGCGGCTGAAGCTCGCCCGTGCCTCGGCGACAAGCGCGCCATCGAGAGGGATCGCCGGCAACGGCTCTTTCAGCAAAGCCTGCAAATGCCGGCCGAGATCGGCGCGCAGAGGGGCCATCATCGGGCCCGGATAGAGCCTCAGCCAATCGAGCCGCATCCACGCGCGCACGAGATCGCGGTCGAGAGGCCCGAGGTCGCCGAGCATCAGATAAACCCGCGTCGCCTCGTAAAGAAAATCCGGCCGATCGAGAGCGCCGCGCATCTCGGTTTCGAGTTGCCAGATGAGGCGCGGCAAAAGCACGCGCAAAAGCGCCTCGCGATAGATCGACCGCGCGCCCACGGCGAGCTTTTTCGACTGCGAGAAAACGGCAAGCCACGATCCTTTGCGCTCTTGCGCCTTCTCCTCGTAACCGTAGGGAAGACCGCGCGCCCGATCGAGAAGCGGCAGGATGCGCGAGAGATCGCCGTCTCTGACGGGATCGAGTGAAAGGCTCGAAGCGGTCTTGTCGTAAAGGGCGAGCGAGCGATCCATGGCGTCGAGCTGTTCTTGGGCAAGGCTTTGGGCATGCCAGAGAAAAGCCCCCCCGGCGATGAGAACGGCGGCGATCGCCGCAAAGGCGCCGGCGCGCAGCAAGACCCTCCGGCGCTGGGCGCCGGGGCGCTCGGACACCAGCATCGCCTCGCCGAATACGACCTCTTTGAGAAGCCGCGAGAGGAAATAGCTTCGTCCCTCTTGCGCCCGCAGACTCGGGGCGCGGCGTTGGTCGATGCCGAAGGAACGCGCGAGAAAGCTGGTCAGACGATCGATCGGGGTGCCTTCTTGGGTTCCCGAAGTCAGATAAAAGCCGCGCAGCATCGGCGCCGGATCGAGGCGCGAGCCGCCGAAGGCCTCGCCCAGAAACTCGGCCAAAGCCCCTTCGAGGCTCGCCGCTTGGGCCGGAAAGCCGGCAATCAAGGCGCGCTTTTCCGGGCTTCGTTCGGCCTGAAGGCGTGCGAAAAGCCGTTCGTCGAGCCTTTCGATAAGAGCGGCGAATTCGGCGGCAAAACCTTCGACCGGCCCGGAGTGGCTCTCAGTCAAAGGAAAGGTGGCGCCCCAGACCTCGGCCCTGCGCTCGCGGTCGAGATCGTCGAAAAACTCCATAAAACCGGCGATCAGATCGGCCTTTGTAAAAAAGGCGTAGATCGGAAGGCGGACCTCGAGCCTTTCTTCGAGCTCTTTAACGCGGCGGCGGATGGCGCGGGCGTGGGCGAGGCGTTCCTCGCGCGGCGCGCCGGCGATCTCGGAAAGCGCGATGGCGACGATGACGCCGTTCAGAGGCTGCCTCGGGCGCGTGCGTTTCAAAAGATCGAGAAAAGCTTCCCAGCCGGCGCGATCGACGCCCGCGTCCGAATCCTGGGTCGTGTATCGTCCAGCGGTGTCGATCAGGACCGCGTCTTCGGTAAACCACCAGTCGCAAAGGCGCGTGCCGCCGACCCCGGCGACCGCTCCCTGGCCCATTTCCGAGGCAAGAGGAAAGCTGAGGCCGGCGTTCAAAAGCGCCGTCGTCTTGCCGGCCCCGGGCGGTCCGATGATCGCGTACCAAGGTTGTTCGTAAAGATAGCCGCGGTTGCCGCGCGCCTTTTTCAAAAGCGACAGGGCCGCGCTCATCCGTTCGCGCAAGGCTTCGCTTTCTTCGGCGGCGGCGCGCGCGCCCTCGACGGGAGCCGAAGCGGCGACCCCCTCCGCAAGAGCCGCTTCGCGGCGGCGCCGCCAGAGGTCGAAAAAGAGATTGATGCCGCCCCAGAGCGCCAAGACGGCTAAGAGCGCCCCCAAACGTGCGCCGACACTTCGAAGGGCCGGCAGGATAGGCCCCACAAACCACGCCAGAGCGGCGAGGATCGCCGCCCCGAAAAAGCTCCAAATAGAACGCCAGGAAGCGAGCGCCGCAACCATCGCGTTCAACCGGGACGGGGAAGGAGGATCTCGATGCGCCGGTTCTGTTCGCGGCCTGCGGGGGTGCCATTGTCGGCGATCGGATCGGCTTCGCCGCGGCCTTCGGCGGTGACGCGCGAGGGATCGGTAAAGCTTTCGGCGATGATCGCCCGCGCGGCCTTGGCGCGCGCAACCGAAAGTTCGAAATTGGACGGAAAGCGGACCGTGTGGATCGGCTGGTTGTCGGTATAGCCGATGATCTCGATCTTTCCTTTTTCGTCTTTGAGGGCGGCGCCGACGCGCTCGAGGACGGGTACGAACCGGGTCTCGACCACGGCGCTGCCTGAGGCGAACATGCCGCGATTGAGGATGCGCACGATCCGGCTTGCCGGGTCGCAGCTGACCCCTTCGCCGGCCAAAGGCTCGAGCAGGGCGCAAATGTGGAAGGGCGGCGGCTTTTGCCGCAACGCTGCGGCATGGAGTCTCAGAAGCTTCGGCATATGCGTCGGCGGGGCGCGGAGGATCTCGGCAAAGACGGCGTCCGACCGGGCGCCGAGACGCAAAGAGAACCCCACGAACAGGAGGGCGAGAACGGCAAGCGCTGCGCTTGCCGCGACCCACAGCGGAACTGTCCGCCGCGCGCCGCGGTAAGGGGCGGAAAGGCCGCGCCAATGCGGCGACAACGAAGGTTCGGCCGCCCGGCGCTGGCGCGCGATCAGGGCATAGGTCTCTTCGCGCACGCGCTCCAGTTCGGCGGGCCCGCGCGGAGAAAGCCGATAACGCCCCTGAAAGCCGAGAGAGATGCACAGATACATCAGCTCGACGACCGGCAGAAATCTGCCCGGGTTCTGCCGCATCTGGGAAAGGAGATCGAAAAACCGCTCGCCGCTCCTCACCTCCAAATGAAAGGTCGAAACGAGAGAGCGCGCGTCCCAGATCCCGGTGCTGCCCCAGGGCGTGTTGAGAACGACGTCGTCGAGGGCGGCGCAAAGCGCATAGTGCGCCGGGCGCACGAGTTCCAAAGAGAGGCCGCTCTGGCGCGTCTTTTCTTCGAAAGCGCGCATCGCGCCGACCGCGCGTTCGCGCAGATCGGCGGGGTCGGGCTGGTTCGCCGTATTGCGCAGCCGAGCCAAAAGCTGGAGCAAAGGCGCCGCGGCGGCAATCAGAGGATTGCCCCCCATCGCCACCGCCTCTGTCCCTTCCGCGAGAGGCGGCGCGGCTCGGCTTTCCGGCTCCGGGCACGGGGCGGCGGGGGTCGGGCGGCCGCCCGCAACCGGCCGCAGGATCGTGCGTTCGGGGTCGTCCGGCTCGGAAAACGGGTTCTTGCTCATGCCTCCCTCGAGGCCCGGATCGCGTTAACCGCGGATCGCCCAGAACTCAAGACGCAGGTTCGGGAAATCCCCGGAAACGTGGATCGCAAAGCCGCCGGATGTCTGCATCTGCTGCCAATGCGGGCTGTTGCGGTCAAGCTCGAAATAGGTGGCGCCAGCATAAAACGGGATCTGCCGCGGCGCCACCGGAAGGGGACGCACGGCGATGCCGGGAAGAAGCACATTGACGAGTTCGCGTATGTGCTCGACCGCGCCGATCTTGACTTGCGGCGGGAACAGGCGGCGCAACTGCTCGGTCGGCATGTCGGCCTGAACGACGAGGACAAAGCTCGCCGCGCGCAGGATCGAACGGTCGGTGATGGGGCCGACGCGCACCCCGTATTGGCGCTCCTGCAAGGGGATCGCGATCGCCGCCTGCTCGATGACCGCAGAAAGAGAGCGGCGCAAATCGGCGACGACCGGCGCAAAGCTCCGTTGCAGGTCGTCATGACGATAAGCGGGATAGACGCCCGGACGGCGCGTGGTCTCGGTAAAGGTCGCGAACTCGCCCGCCATCTGGATAAAGGCCTCGTAAAGCTCGGCGGGATGAAGATTTGCCGCGTCGGCCCAATGGGCGAGGAGCTTTTGCCAGCGATTGATCGCCTGCAGAAGGAGAAAATCGGAGACTTCGGCCACCCCCTGCGCCCCCGGCGCCGAAAGCCGCGCCGCCAAAGCCTCGCCGCGCTGGTTGAGGAGACCGGCAAATTCGGTGATCAGTCCCGAAAGAGAAGGCGCCGCCGAGCAAAGAAGGCAGGGCGCGATCCAGCGTTCGTCGAGGGTTGCGCGGCGGTCGGCAAAAACCTCGGCGACCCGCGCAAGCCCGATGCACAGATAGCCGGCCCGTTCCTCCCCTTCGAGCAGATAGCGCAAACGCAACCGTCCGACGAGCAGTGGCGCCGGCTGCGGGGAAGCCGAATGCGTGTCGTAAGCCTCGAAATCGCGCAGCAGATAGCGCCCGTCCGCGGCCGCGCCGTCGGCGATCTCGACCGCCCCCGGCTGGCGCACGGGGGCGGCAAGGTAGACGACGGCGCCGCGCGTGTTTTCGGGCAGATCGAGAGGCGGGGGATGATCGCATTCCCCCGGGATTTGAAACGGCGTCCCGTCCTCGAAAACGCCGATCGCCGAAGAGAGGGCAAAACGCCCGGTCGCGAGAAGTTCGCGTTCGATCGCCATCTCGACGATGCCCCAGGGATGCGGTCTCAAAGCGGCGGTACGGGCGCGCAAAAGCGCCTCCACCCAGCGGTCCTGCTGCTGGAAATGCTGGGCGCGAAGGAACATTCCTTCCTGCCAGACGACCCGGTTGGTCCATGTCATGACGGATTGGCGCTCTTCCCCGGGGCGAGGCCTCAAAGAAAGGCCGAAACAAAGGATAGCATTTGCCTCACGCCGGCGCGAGGGCGGCGTTGAGGCCGTTCTCGCCTTGAGGGCGGCCGCGGCTCAACGCGTTTCCTCTTTTTGCGCGGCTTCGGCAAGGGCGCGTTCATAGGCGGTCGCAAAAGCCTTGCCGAAGACGCTGTCGAAATTGTCTGCAAGGGCGGCGCTGATCCGCGCATAAAGCGCCTCGAAGGCTTCCCATGCATGCGCCTTTTTCTGCGCCGAGAGGAGAGCGAGCCCACCCTTTTCGCCTGCGTCGCGCAGCTTTGCCGGATCGAATTCGCGCAACAGGCCGGCCACCGCTTTTTGCATCGCGGCAACGCTCGCCAATTCGTGAAGGCGCATGTCGCGCAAAGCCTCGGCCACCGCCTCGGCGGCGCCCATTTCGGTGCGCCGTCCGGCGCCGAGGAGCGCCAATAAGGCATCCTCGTCATCGGCCGAGAATTTGAGAGGGTTGTTGCCGCTCCTTTTGATCATCGTCTGCTCGATGCGGAATTCGCCCTTGATCGCCGCACGGGCGATCAAGGCCTGGCGCAGGCCCGAAACGAGCGCGCGAAAAGCGGCGCCCAAATCCTCCATCGCCGCCGCAGGATCGGCAGGGCGGGCCTTTTCGAGCCCGGCGCCGCGCAGGAAAGCGGCGAGCAGATCCTCGCCCGGCGTTGGCGCTCCCGGTTGCGGCGCCTGGAGCGGGGCGGGAGAGGGCGCGGCGGGAACGGCGACAGGAGCGCTCGCCGCCGCCATCCCTTCTTTACGAGAGAAATCGCGGTCCCAATCATCCGGCAGGAGAACCCGCGGGGCGCGGAAGGCGTCTTCGAGATGCGGGGAATGGTCGGGCTGGGTCGCGGCACCCTCGGCGGGCGCTTCCTCCTCGGGCGCCAAAGGATCGTAATCGGGCGGCAGGTTGATCGCGGCGGGAGCGAGCGCTTGCGCAAAAGGGTCGCCTTCGCGCGCGCGGGGGGCAAGCGGCTCCTCTCCGAAAGGAAAGCGGCGAGCCGCGAACGGGTCGAGAGCGAAAGGCTCGGCGGGCGCCTGCCGCAAAGCGGGTTCCTCGGCGAGGCGGACCTCGATCTCGTAAGCCCCGAAATTGAGGCGGTCGCCGTCCTTGAGCTCGCGCACCCCGCCCTTGCCGATCGGTTCCCCTTCGCGGTTGAGAAAGGTGCCGTTGGTCGAAAGATCGGCGATCTGCCAACTGCCCGAGCGATAGGCGAGGACGCAGTGTTGCTTC
>JAJYIC010000173.1 GCA_021790295.1 Pseudomonadota bacterium
CGCCTGATCCATATGCAGGCGCGCGATCGCACGCCACGCCCCGCCGACGAGATAAAGCGTTCGCCCGCGCCCTTCGCCGAGCATCGCCAGAGAGGATAGCGCCTCGTCGACGCGCTCGCAAGCCGCCTCCAGAGAGTTGAGTTCGGCGAGGCGCAAGGATCCGATCGGCAGGCTCGCCGCCTCGCCGACCCGCCCCTGCGCGCCGTCGAGAAAGCGGCCGACCCGCACAAGCTCGACGCTCCCCCCTCCGAGATCGCCCGCGAGCCCTTCGGCCTCGGGGATCCCGGCCAAAACCCCGCGCGCCGAAAGGCGCCCCTCTTCCTCCCCGTCGATGACCCTGACCTTGACCCGGCAGAGGCGTTCGATCTCGGCAGCAAAAGAGCGGCCGTCCGCGGCCTCGCGCACGGCGGCGGTCGCGATCACCGCCAGAGGCTCGGCTTCGAGCGCCCGCGCCAGAGCGACAAAGCGCGGCAGATTGGCGAAGGCATGCGCGACCCCTTCGGGATAAAGGCGGCCGCTTTGGGCCAACCCGCGCGCAAGCCCGCACATCACCTTTTCATTGACGAGAGGCAAAAGGCTGGCGCCGGCCTTTTCGAAGACGACAAGGCGCAAGGAATTGGAACCGATATCGACGATCGCGATGCGCTTTCTCTCTACGCTCATCGCCCTCAGCGCACCACGAGCCTCGGCTGGCCGCGACGAAGCGCCTTGCCGCGGCCGGAAAGGCTCGGATTGGTCATGAAATAGGTGTGCGCGGAAAACGCCTCTTCGCCGGCGTCGACGCGCTCATAGGTGCCGCTCGAGTGAAGCCGCCAGCTATTGGCCGTATCCCGCAGATTGGCGACCATGATCTCGTCCAGAACCTGGCGGTGAACCGTCTCGTTCTCGATCGGCACCAGGGCTTCGACGCGGTGATCGAAATTGCGCGGCATCCAATCGGCCGAGCTGATAAAGACCTTGGCCCGATCGGAAGGCAGCCTTTCGCCGTTGCCGAAACAGACGATGCGTCCATGCTCCAAGAAACGGCCGACCATGCTTTTGACGCGGATGTTTTCGCTCAGCCCCTTCAACCCCGGCCTGAGGCAGCAGATGCCGCGCACGACGAGATCGATCTGCACCCCCGCCTGCGAAGCGCGGTAGAGAAGATCGATCATCGCCGGATCGACAAGAGCGTTGAGCTTGGCCCAGATTTGCGCGGGCTTGCCGGCTTTGGCCCGCGCCATTTCGGCTTCGACGAGGGCGAAAAGGCGGGCGCGCAGGTTGATCGGCGCGACGGCGAGCTTTTCGAGGCTCGCGGGGTTTGCATAGCCGGTCATGTAATTGAAAAGGCGGGCCGCGTCGCGGCACAACGCCGGATCGCAAGTGAAAAACGACAGATCGGTGTAAACCTTGGCGGTGTCGGGGTGATAATTGCCGGTGCCGAAATGAACATAAGAAACCGGCCGCCCGCCTTCGCGCCTCACCGCAAGAGAAACCTTGGCATGAGTCGTCAGCCGCAAAAAGCCGTAAACGACCTGGACCCCGGCGCGTTCGAGATCGCGCGCCAGGCGAATGTTCGCCTCTTCGTCGAAGCGCGCCTTGAGCTCGATCAAGGCGGTGACCGATTTTCCCGCTTCTGCGGCTTCGGCGAGAGCCAGCACGATAGGGCTGTCCGCGCTCGTGCGGTAGAGCGTCTGTTTGACCGCCGCCACGGCCGGATCGCGCGCCGCCTGGCGCAGAAACTGGACGACGACGTCGAAGCTTTCGTAAGGGTGATGGACGATGATGTCCTTTTGCCGGATGGCGGCAAAACAATCGCCGCCAAAATCGCGTATGCGTTCGGGAAAGCGCGCGATGTAAGGGGTGAAGACGAGATCGGGGCGTTCGTCGACGATCAGTTCCGAGACCTCGTCGAGACCGAGAATACCCTCCGTCGCAAACAGGTCGCAGGCTTCGACTTCGAACTTCTCCATCAGGAAACGGCAAAGATTCTCGGGCATCGCCTGGTCGAGGCCGAGATGGATCGCGTTTCCGCGGCGGCGCCGTTTGAGCGCCGATTCGTAAAGCTGAACGAGGTCTTCCGCCTCTTCCTCGATTTCGACCTCGCTGTCGCGCAGGATGCGGAATGCGCCTTTGGCGGCAAGAGCAAAGCCGGGAAATAGGCGGTCGAGAAAAAGACCGATCATCTCTTCGCTCGGAAGGAAGCGGATCCCTTTCCCCGGAAGGCGCCAGAAACGCCTGAGCGAACTCGGGATCGGAACCAGGGCCTTCAAAAGGACCCCTTCGCCCGGCCGCTCCAATTCCAGCGCAAGGCCAAAACCGCGGTTCGGAATAAAGGGAAAGGGATGGGCCGGATCGATGGCGAGAGGGGTGAGAACCGGGAAGAGATCGGCCATAAAGCGCTCTTCGAGCCAAGCGCGATCGTCCTTGCCGAGGCGGGAGGCGTCGACGACCGCGATCCCGGCGCCATCGAGTTCCCGGCGCAAGGCAAACCAGATCACCTGCTGATCGGCGAGAAGCTTGCCGGCGCGCCGGGCGATCGCCTCGAGCTGCTGCGCGGGCGTCAACCCGTCCTGGCTCGGCGTCTTGATGCCGCGCCTTTCCTGGCCTTTGAGCCCTGCCACCCGCACCATATAGAACTCGTCGAGATTGCTCGCCGAGATGGAAAGAAAGCGCAAGCGTTCGAGAAGAGGGTGGCGTTGATTAGCGGCTTCTGCGAGAACGCGTTCGTTAAAGGCAAGCCAGGAAAGTTCGCGGTTTATGAACCGGGCCTCGGATCTGGGATCGACCGTTTCTCTTAGGGACGCCTCGGCGAGGGTGTTCACTTTCTCTCTCCCGAAGAAGCGCAGAAACCTTTGCCCGAGACCGCTGCCGGTCGGCGGAAATCTTCCTTTCCCGAGGAAAGCGCCGGCAGGCCGCGCCCCTTTCAGGCTTTCGCCAACGCGCCCAATATGGTGCGCTTCTTTCCCTTGCGCAAACAAGGCCGCGGGCGCCCCCTCCCAAAAGGTCAGACACCATGCCGATCCTGCATCTTTTGCGTCACGCCAAATCGAGCGCAAGAAAGGGGATCGAGGATTTTGAAAGGCCTCTCACCCGCCGCGGCCTCGAGGCGGCAAGGCGCATCGGCTCGAGCCTTGCCGCAAGAGAGAGAAGGCTCGATCTCGTCCTCTGCTCGCCCGCGCGCCGGACGCGCCAGACGATGGAGGGCGTTCTTGCCGCGTTCGGGGGAAAACCGCGCTTTCTTTGCGAAAGCGAGCTTTATCTCGCCGATTGCGAAAGGCTTCTCGACCGCCTTTGCCGGCTCGGGGAGGGAGAAGAAAGCGTTCTTCTGATCGCTCACAACCCCGGACTTCGCGATCTCGCGCTCCTTCTCGCCGAGGCGAGTTCGCCCTCTTTTGCCGCGCTCCTTTCCGGCAAGTTTCCGACCGCGGCCAGTGCGAGCTTTCGCGTCGAGACGGCGTGGCCCGACCTCGGTTCGCGGCGCCACCCGCTTCTCGTCTATGAGACGCCGAAATCGCTTGGGCGCCCGTGATCGGCCTTCTCGGCAAGGATGCGGCGAACGAGGGGAACGGTGATCGCCCGGCGCTTTTCGAGAGAGGCCTCATCGAGTCGGGCGGCAAGAGAGGCGGCGCTTTTGAAAGAGCGCGTCATGCGCGCGAGGAGATAGGAGAGCGCTGCGGGCGCCACCCGCAATTGGCGATCGGCAAAATGCTTCAAAAGCACGGCCGCGAGGAGGGCGTCGTCGGGCTCGCCGATCGCGGCTGAAAGAGCCCCCTCGAGGCGCGAAGAGAGATCGGGAAGCGCGATCGGCCAAAGCTGCGGCGCCTTCTCGGCGATGAGGAGAAGCCCAGCGCGGCGCGAGCACCAGTGATTATAAAGGTGGAAAAGCGCGCTCTCGGGGGCGCGCTCGGCCTCGTCTATGGCGAGAGGATGGGGCTCGGCGTCGAAAAGCCGGGCGAGGTCGGCGTCGCAAAGGCTTTCCCCATCGCGGATTTCGCCTCCGGCGCTTTCGGCCCAGAGATGGGCGAGATGAGTCTTGCCGCTTTGCGGGGGGCCCCAAAGGACGAGAACGCTTCCCGGCCAAAGGGGCCAGCGATCGATCCAGGCGAGAGCCTCGGCGTTGCTCGCCGAGACGAAAAAATCCGAACGCCCGAATTGTCTGCGCCTCGGCAAAGCAAAAGCGAGCTGGGTCATTCGCTTTTCTCCGGCAGCCTTTCGCGGGCGGGCCCGGCGTAAAATTCGCTTTGCCGGTAGCGGTCGAGGGCAAAGCGCACGAGAACGCCGATGACGGCCGCCGCCGGCACCGCCAGAAGAACGCCCAAAAGGCCGAAGAGCCGGCCCCCCGCTAAGACCGCGAAAATCACCCAAACAGGGTGCAGATGGATGCGGTCGCCAACGAGTTTCGGGGTGAGGATATTGGCCTCGACCATCTGACCAAAAAGAAAGATGCCGCAAACGACAAAAACCGAGGTCCAGGTTCCGTATTGCAAAGCCGCCAGGCCAATCGACAAGGCAAAACCGATCGCCACCCCCACGACCGGGATGATCGCGAGAACGCCGATGAGGATGCCGACGGCAAGGGCCGAATCGAGACCGGCAAGAGACAAGGCGCCGGTGTAATAGGCGGCGAGAATGAGACAGACAAACGCCTGGCCGTGAAGGAAGCCGGCAAGGGTCTCGGCGACGATGCGCGCCTCGGCGTGGATCGTGTCGAGAGGCTGGCGCGGCAGATGGGCGTCGATCTGCGCCAGCATGACGTGCCAGTCGCGCAAAAGGAAATAGGTGACGACAGGGGTCACGACGACGAGAAAGACGATGTTGAGGATCGCGAAGCTGCTCGTGATCATGCTTTGGAAAAGGCCGCCGACCCAGCCGATCACCCCGGCGAGCTTGGCGCCGACGAGATCGCGCATTTTCTCGACGTCCCCTTTCGGGAAATGCTGCTGAAGAAGGTGTATCGCCTTGCCGAATTCGTTCTGGATGACGCTCAAAAGACGCGGCAGGACCCCGATCAGGGCGAGGATCTGCGCCTCCAAAAGAGGCACGATCAGAAGGAGAACAAGGCCAAGGGCAAAGAGAAAAAGGGTGAGAACGACAAGGCTCGAGATCGCCCGCCTGATGCGCCAAGTTTCAAGACGATCGACAAAGGGAACGAGAAGATAGGCAAGGACAAAACTGACGGCGAACGGCATCAGGATGCCCTCGAGAAGGAAAAGCGCCAGGATCGCGAGGGCGGCGAGCCCGAGCCACAGGGTTGCGCGATAGACGGGCGCTTTCACAAAATCCCTTCGGAGCGCGAGAGGATGCGCGCCCACCGCACGAGATAGGAAAGGCCGGAAGCCGCGGTCGTCACCGCGGCGGCGAAAATCAAAAGGGAGGTGAGGAGGCCGGGATCGATCTCGAGGCCGCGCCGCGCGAGCACGAAGCCGATCAGGGTCGCCTGCACGAGCGTATTGATCTTGCTGATGTAAAGCGGGCTGAATTCGGTCGCAGCGGCGATCGCCTGGATGAGAAGAAAGCCGCCGAGGATCATCGCGTCGCGAAAGACGACGAGGATTACAAGCCAACTCGGAAGCGCGCCGAAAAGGCCGAGAGTGATGGTCAAGCTGACGAGAAGGGACTTGTCGGCAAGCGGATCGAGAAGGGCTCCGAGCCGGGTGCGGCGGTCGAAACGCTTGGCGACAAAACCGTCGAGCGCGTCCGAAAGGCCCGCGACCACGAAGACCCAAAAGGCGAACCCGTCGCGCCCGCGGATGATGAGCCAGATCGCCACCGGCACCAGGAATAGGCGCGACAAGGTGATGAGGTTCGCAAGATTGAGCCTTGTCCGGCTCATCATGATAGGAGGCCTCGTCCGCAAGACTTTATCTGAAAGCGCCTGAACGCTCGATCCGCTTGACCGGGCCGCCCCCTGCGAGCCTCAAGCCCCAGGCGGCAAGGCTCGCGTCGAGCGCCCTTTCGCTTCCGACAAAGT
>JAJYIC010000174.1 GCA_021790295.1 Pseudomonadota bacterium
CTTCTCTCCGAGCGCGCCGGCGCGGCGCGCGGCGGGGCGGGCGCGCTTTGGCTTGCGGCAGGGAAGCGGCGGCGGAAGGCGCGGCGCCCTCCTCGAGGGCGCGCGAAAGAGGCGCAGCGGTTCCGCTCTCCTCTGTGGGAACCGAGGCTTCGCCCGACAAGGGACTTTGCGGGGGAACGCCCGCCGGCGGACGCGGCCTCCTGCGCCTGCGCCGCCGCCAGGGCGGGCGGGGCGCGGCGGCAGCGCCGGCCTTTGCGGCCTCTGCCGGCCTTTCCCCCGCCGTCTCTGCCGGCGGCTCCCCGGAAGTCAGGGCCGGCGGCGCCGCCTCGCCTTCCTCGCGCCGAGGCAATGCCTCGCCGGCCGCTCCTTGCGGCCGCTTCCGGCGCCGCCTGCGGCGCCTGCGCCGCACGCCTTCGCCTTCAGCCGGCCCCGGCTTTCGCGGCGGCGCCTGCCCGAGCGCGCTCTCCTCTCCGGACGAGCCGGCGCGCTGCCTCTTTTCGGCTTCCTTTTCGGCTTCGCCGGCGCCAAAGCCTGCGTTCTCGTTATCGGCCTCTTCGGATGGGTACGGCATCGGCGCCTTCTTCCCGGGCGGCAAGCCGCCCCTTTTTTCGACAGGCATTCTGCCTCGAAGCGGCCGGCGAGGCGCTCGGGGCTCGCCACTATAGCACGCTGCGGGCGGCTCCGAAGGAGGGGGAATTCCGATCTTTGCGGGCTTTCCCGCCGAGCCTTTTCGCCGGCAAGCGGTCACGCGGCTGCGGGCGAAGGCGCGGCAAGGCATTTCGAGACCATCTCATATGTGTTGCGGCTGAGAGCGGGGGCCGAGAGGATGCGCTCCAATTCCCGCCGCATCAGGCTCCGGCGCCCCGGCTCCTGCCGCGGCCAGGAACCCAAAGGCTGCACCAGCCTTGCGGCGAGAAGAGGGTTGGCGGAATCGAGCGCCAGCACCTCACCCGCGAGAAAGGCGTATCCTTCGCCCGAAGGGTCGTGAAAACGCAGCGGATTTCCTTCGCAA
Source organism: Pseudomonadota bacterium (assembly GCA_021790295.1). Taxonomy (GTDB): domain Bacteria; phylum Pseudomonadota; class Alphaproteobacteria; order ATCC43930; family CGMCC-115725; genus AP-15. The sequence continues at coordinate 1,013 of JAJYIC010000174.1, forward strand.
AAGGCGCCGAGAAGAGAGCGCACGCGATTCGGGTTTTTGCGTTCGAAAGCGGGATGGCGGGCAAGAGCGCGCACCTCGGCGAGAGCGGTCGGAAGGGAGGAACGGCCCTGAAGGGAAAACCATTTGTCGATGACGAGCCCTTCCCCGGCCCACTCTTCGTAAAAGCGCTGAAGCGCTTTTTCCCGCTCCGGCCCTCCGAGATCGGCGAGAACCGCAAGCGCCGCAAGAACATCGGTCATGTTGGCGCGCGCCTCGAATTGCGCCTTTGCGAGACGAGCGCCGCGTTCGGGCCGGGCGGCGGCAAGATAGGAAAGCGCCCTGTTGCGCAAGGCGCGCCGGCCGATCGAAAGGCCGTCGATACGGGCCGGACCGGGCCTCGCAAGGCTTTCGTAAAGGGCGGCGAACTCGCTCTCGAGAGCGCGCCCGAGGCAAGCGCGGAGCTTTTCGCGCTCAGCGTGCGTCGCCTCTATATCGACCACCTTCTGCTGATCCCCGAGAAAGGATTCGCTCGGAAGGGTGAGCGCCTCTGCGGCAAAAGCCGGGTCCGGCCCGCTATGACGCAGCGTTTCGCGCCAGGCGGCGATCAGGTCGCCTTCGAGCGCGCTCATTTCTGCCTCCTCCCCGCCCCGGCCGAAGAGGGGAATGCGGTCGAGCAGAAGACGGGCGGCGAGTTGCTGTAAGGCTTCCCAGCGGCAGAAGGGATCGGGATCGTAACGCGCGAGGAATTTGAGCCGTTCGAGCGGGGCGCCGGAGAGTTTGACCGGAGCGGAAAAGCCGCGCAAAAGCGAAGGCAGAGGCCGCGCCTCGAGGCCGACAAAAGAAAAGCCTTCCTTTTGGGCGCGAAGAAGGAAAACGCGCGTCCCCGCGACGGGCTCCTCCTCGCCTTCGAGGCGCAAGGGCAGTTCCCTTCCCTGCGCCCCCAAAAGCCCGAGCGCGATCGGAATCGGCAACGGACGCTTTTTGCGGGCGCCCGGCGTCGGCAAGGTCTTTTGCGAAAAGATCAGCCGGTAGCGCCCCGTTTTCGGTTCGAACCGTTCCTCGACCCGGATTTCGGGGGTTCCCGCCTGGTCGTACCAGAGCTTGAACCGGGCGAGATCGACGCCGTTTGCATCCTCCATCGCGGCGAGAAAATCCTCGACCGTCACCGCGGCGTTGTCGTGGCGCGCGATATAAAGATCGATCCCGCGGCGGAACCTCTCCTTTCCCAGAACCGTCGCGATCATGCGGATGACCTCCGCCCCTTTCTGATAGACGGTCGCGGTATAGAAATTGTCGATCCGCAGATAGCTTTGCGGGCGCACCGGATGGGCGAGAGGACCCGCATCTTCGGGAAACTGGGCCGCCCGCAATTGCCGCACCGCGGCGATGCGGCGCACCGCTCGGCTTCCCTGGTCGGCCGAGAATTCCTGGTCGCGGAAGACCGTCAACCCTTCTTTCAAGGACAACTGGAACCAGTCGCGAAGGGTCACCCGGTTGCCGGTCCAGTTGTGAAAATATTCATGGGCGACCACTCCCTCGATCGCCTCGAAATCGCCGTCCGTCGCCGTTTCGGGTTTGGCGAGGATGTATTTCTCGTTGAAGATGTTGAGGCCTTTGTTCTCCATCGCTCCCATGTTGAAATCGGCGATGGCGACGATGTTGAAGACGTCGAGATCGTATTCGAGGCCGAAAGCCTGTTCGTCCCAGGCCATCGCTCGTTTGAGCGAGGCCATGGCGTGGGCGCATTTGTCCTCATCTCCCCGCGGGACCCAGATAGCAAGCCTGACGCTCCGCCCCGAGCGGGTGCGAAAGCGCCCGCGCACGGCCGCCAGATCGCCGGCGACAAGAGCAAACAGATACGAAGGCTTCGGGTGCGGATCGACCCATTTCGCCCAATGCCGCCCGCCCTTGAGCCTCCCTTTTGCGACGGGATTGCCGTTTGCGAGCAGGATCGGATAACGGGCGCGCTCGGCGATGATCCTGGTCTCGTAACGCGCCATCACATCCGGGCGATCAATAAAATAGGTGATGCGCCGGAAACCTTCGGGTTCGCATTGGGTGCAGAAAGTGCCGCCGGAAAGATAAAGCCCCGAAAGCGCCGTGTTTAGAGACGGCGCAATCGCGTTATCGATCTCAAGGAGGAACTTATCCGGGACGCGAGCGATTGCGATCCCGCCTTCCTCTTCGCTTTCGATGTCTTTGGGGCCGAGCCGTTTGCCGTCGAGGGCGAGCGAGAGAAGCCGAAGCCCTTCCCCGTCGAGGCGAAGAGGGGCGCCCGTTCCGTACCCTATGGGGTTGCGCCTGAGCTGAAGGAGCGAGCGCACCCGCGTCTCGTTCTCGCCGAGTTCGAAAGTGAGGACGGCGTCGTCGATGACAAAATCGGGCGGCCGATAGTTTGAAAGGCGGATCGGGGCCGGGGGAGCCTTTGCCATCGCCGCTCCTCGACAAAATTCCTGCGCTGCGAGAGCCTACCGCCGCAAATCGAGCCTGAAAATCCCGCAGAGCCTCGCCGCAAGGGAAAAGGGCGAAGGGCGGCTGAGAGCGGAAAGCCGCAGCCTAGGCGATAAAGGTCGAATTGGGCGAGGATTGGGCCCGGCGCGCGCCGGGCGCCAAACGGGCGTTTGCGGCGCTGAAGCACAGGACGCCGTCGGCCGACGCGCTGCGCTCGATCGCCCCTTGAAAAACCAGGTGATTGAGATGCGCGAGGGCTTCCCCGAGGGCAAAGCCCTCTTCGTGGGTATCGAGCCTTCGCGGGAAAAGAACGGGCAGAAGCTCCGCCGCCGAGCGCGGCCGGCTGCAGGCCCGCAGAACCTCCTGGCAGCGCAAAAGATGGTGCCGCTGCAAAGCCTCGATACGCTCTTTGAGCCCGTAAAAAGGCAGGTTGTGAGAGGGCAGAACGAGGCTTTCGCGCGCGACCCTTTGCCCGAGGCGGTCGAGCGAAGACAGGTAGCGGCCGAGAGGATCGCCTTCGGGTTCTTGCGCGGTGAGGCTGATATTGGGCGAAATCTTGGGCAGGACCTGGTCTCCGGCAATGAGGACCCGGCTTTCGCGGCAATAAAAAGAGGCGTGCTCGGGGGCGTGGCCTTCGCCGACGATGACCTCGTAACGCCGTCCGGCGATTACCAGGGTCATCCCCTCTTCGAGACGATGGTAGGAGGGCGGCAAAGAGGGAACGGCGCGGCGATACGCCTTCCCCCTTTCGGCGTAGCGAAGGGCGGCGGCGGGATCGAGCCCGGCGCGGCGGGCAAATCGGGTGCGCAGCGCCGCGACATCGTCCCCCTCCTCCGCCCGCGCGAGGCGCGCCGAAAGCCACTCCTTTTCGGTGGCGAAAAAGGGAGCGCCGAAATGATCGCAAAGAAAGCCCGCAAGCCCGATATGGTCGGGATGGAAATGGGTGGCGATGATGCGGGTGAGAGGGCGCCCGTCGAGGCTTTCGGCAAAGATCCGCCCCCACAAGGCCCTGGTTTCCGGCGAGCCGTAACCGCTGTCGATAAGGGTCCACCCTTCGCCGTCTTCGAGGAGCCACAGATTGATGTGATCGAGCGCGAAGGGAAGCGGCATCCGCAGCCACCAGATCCCGGGCGCGACAAAAACCTTTTCCCCGGGCGCGGGAGGCGCGGCGAGCGGAAACTCGAGAAGGCCGTCCATCGCCGCCGATCCTAACCGAGGCGCCGATTGACCGGCAATCGAGGCTAGTGCATTACTGCCCCGCAGGCTGCAAAGCGCGGCTTTTGACGCCGACGGCACCGGCAAACGGCAACGGAAAAAGAGCAACGCAAACCTGGCAAAGGAAGGAGTGCCTATTGCCAAGCCCCGCCTTCAAGATGCGCGATTTCAACCGCTCCGGGCGTTCGCCGGCGATGGCCGAGAACGGCATGGCGGCGAGTTCCCATCCGCTTTCGACCCTTACCGCTCTCGACATCCTGCGCAAGGGCGGCAACGCCGTCGACGCCGCGATCGCCGCCGTCGCGGTGCAATGCGTGGTCGAGCCGCAAAGCACCGGCATCGGCGGCGACTGCTTTCTCCTTTATGCGCCGAAAGGCGGGCTGCCTTTGGCCCTCAACGGTTCGGGACGGGCGCCGCAAAAGGCAAGGATCGAGTGGTATCTGCAAGAAGGCTTTGGCGAGATCGGGATCGAGACGCCTCACGCCGTCACCATACCGGGCGCGATCGATGCCTGGTGCACCCTCCACGCCGCCTTTGGAACGTGGCCTTTCGCCGAACTTCTGGAACCCGCGGCGCGCGCCGCCGAAGAGGGGTTTGTCGTCACTCCCCGCGTCGCCCACGACTGGTCCAAAAACGAGCGCAAGCTCAAGGACCCTTTGACCGCTTCCCTCTATTTGCCGAACGGGGCGGCGCCTCTTGCCGGAGCGCGGATGAAAAACCCTCCGCTGGCCGCGACCTTGCGGCGTATCGGCAGAGAGGGCCGCGCCGGGTTTTACGAAGGGCCGGTGATGCGCGACATCCTGGCGCGGCTCAAATCCTTGGGCGGCCTTCACGAAGCCGGGGATTTCGCCACCGGGCGCGCAGAGTGGGTCGAACCGATCCATGCCTCTTACCGCGGTTTCGAGGTCTACGAATGCCCGCCGAACGGCCAGGGGCTGACGGTCCTTTTGATGCTCGCCGTCCTTCAAGGCTACGATCTCGGCGCCTCTTTTATGAGCGAGGCCGACCGCCTTCATCTGATCGCGGAAGCGGCAAAGGCGGCTTATGCCGTGCGCGATGCTTTTATCGGCGATCCGCAGCGGGTCGAGGTCGATGTTGCGCGGTTTCTCTCGCCCGCGTTTGTGGAAGGGGTGCGCAAACGCATCTCCCTCGACCGCGCCCTTCCCGGCGCCGCGCTCGCCGACAGCGAACACAAGGACACGGTCTATCTGACCGTCGTCGATCGCGAGCGCAATGCGGTCTCCTTTATCAACTCCCTC
>JAJYIC010000175.1 GCA_021790295.1 Pseudomonadota bacterium
AGAAACGCGCCCGAACCGAAATCGAGGGTGAGAAGGACCGCCGCGCCCTCTTCGCGCAAAAGCAAAAGGGCCTTTGTATTGGGGCCGTAGCCTTCTTTGAGGCGATCCGGAACATAAAGCCGGCAGGGCGCGCCGACGGCGGCGAAAAAGCGCAACAGCAGCGCCGCCGAGGTGGCGCCGTCGACATCGTAATCGCCGAAAAGGGCGATCTCTTCGCCGCCCTTCAGAGCGCGCACCAGCCTTTCGACCGCCTTTTGCATGTCGCGCAAGCGATAAGGCTCGGGCAGCTGGTCGCGCAGGCGCGGGGAAAGAAAAAGCGGAACCTCGTCGAGGGCGATCCCGCGCCCGCAAAGAAGACGCGCGAGGAAGGCAGACAGGCCGTAGCGTTCGGCGATCGCCGCCGCGGCGCCGGCATCGCTTTCGCGTAAACGCCAAGCTTTTCCGCAAGCCGATTCTTCGACGCCGAGGAAAGAAGGGGCGCGCTTTTTCGCCGCGCCCTCCTGCTTTGCGGCGACCCCGCCCCCCGCGCCGCCCACAGAGCCCCTCTCAGAAGGCGAAAGAGGCGAACTTCGGCTTGCGGGCGAACTGGTGGTGCGCCTCGACGTAGCGGACGGTGCCGCTTTTCGAACGCATCACCACCGAATGCGTGACCGCCCCCCCGGCAAAGCGGCGCACGCCGCGCAGCATCGAGCCTCCCGTCACCCCGGTCGCGGCGAACATCACATCGCCGCGCGCGAGATCCAAAAGCTTATATTTGCGATTGAAGTCGGCGATGCCGCAATGCCGCGCCCGTTCCCGTTCGTCCTCGTTGCGAAACAGAAGCCGCCCCTGCATCTGCCCGCCGATGCAACGCAAAGCCGCCGCCGCCAGAACCCCTTCGGGCGCGCCGCCCGAACCGAGATACATGTCGATGCCGCTTTCCGGGCTCGACGTGGCGATGACGCCGCTCACATCGCCATCCGAGATCAGCATGATCCGCGCCCCCGCCGCGCGCACCGCGCGGATCAGTTCGGCATGGCGCGGCCGGTCGAGAATGCACACGACGAGATCGGAAATCTCGCCCACTTTGGCTTTTGCGGAGTTTTTCAGATTGACGGCGGGCTCTTCGTCGAGATCGACCAGATCCTCGGGAAGCCCGCCGCCGACCGCGATCTTGTCCATATAGACGTCGGGAGCGTTGAGGAACCCGCGCGCGTCGGCCATGGCGATGACGGCAAGCGCATTGGCGCCCCCTTTGGCCGTGATCGTCGTCCCTTCGAGAGGGTCGAGAGCGATGTCGATGCGCGGCCCCGATCCGCTGCCGACCCGTTCGCCGATATAAAGCATCGGCGCTTCGTCGCGCTCGCCTTCGCCGATGACGACGGTGCCGTCGATTGGCAGCCCGTTCAAGGCCTCGCGCATGGCGTCGACCGCGGCCTGATCGGCGGCTTTTTCGTCGCCGCGCCCCATGAGGCGCGAGGCCGAAAGCGCCGCCGCCTCGGTGACGCGGACCGCTTCGAGAGCGAGGTTGCGATCCAACTTTGACATTTCGGACATCGAATTCCTCCCGATCGATGTTGGGCAAGCTCTCCCAGCGCCCTCCTCTCAGAAATCCTCGATGCGGATCATCCGCGGCTCTTCGAGAATGGTGTCGAGGGCGGCGATGCGAACAAGCGCCCGGCGCATTGCCGCCTCCCTCGTCTCATGCGTCGTCAACACCACCGGGACGGCCTCGCCCGGGGCGCGCCCATGCTGGATCATCGAGGCCATCGACACCTGTTCGTCGCGGAAGGCGGCGGCGACATCGGCGATGACGCCCGGCTGATCGACCACCATGAGGCGCACGTAATAGGCGCCCTGGTGGGTTTCCATCGGCGCCAAGGGGAGAGCGCGAAGGAGTGCGGAAGGGACGCCGAACGCCGGAGTGCGGCGCCCCGCGGCGATGTCGACAAGATCGGCGGCGACCGCCGAAGCCGTGGGAAAGGCGCCGGCACCGCGCCCTTGCAAAACCACGCGGCCGACAAAATCGCCTTCGGCGACGACCGCGTTTTCGACGCCCTCGACCGCGGCAATCGGGCTCGAACGCGGCACCATGCAAGGATGGACCCTTTGCTCCAGCCCTTCCTCCGTCCAGCGCGCGATGCCGAGAAGCTTGATGCGGTAGCCGAGTTCTTCGGCAAACTCGATGTCGAGCCGCGAGACGTGCCGGATCCCTTCGCTGTAGACGCCGTCGGCATCGACCGGCCGGCCGAAGCCGACGCTCGCGAGGATCGAAAGCTTGTGGGCGGCGTCGACGCCGTCGATGTCGAAGCTCGGATCGGACTCGGCATAACCGAGCTTTTGCGCCTCGGCGAGAACCTCGGCAAACTCGCGCCCGCTTTCGCGCATCGCCGTCAAAATGTAATTCGAGGTTCCGTTGAGGATGCCGTAAAGGCGTTTGAGGCGGTTTCCGGCGAGGCCTTCCCGCAGGGTTTTGATGACCGGAATGCCGCCTGCGACGGAAGCTTCGAAACAGAGCGCGACCCCCTTTTCCTCGGCGCGCGCGGCAAGGCGCGTGCCGTGCCGGGCGATCAGGGCCTTGTTGGCGGTGACGACGCTTTTGCCGCGTTCGAGCGCGGCTTCGACGAGGGCAAGTGCGATCCCGTCGGCGCCGCCGATCAGCTCCACCACGACCTCGATTTCCGGGTCGCTCGCGAGCGCCACGGCATCCTCGTACCAGCGTGCGGCCGAAAGCTCGACGCCGCGGTCGCGGCGGCGGTCGCGGGCCGAGACGGCGGCGACGAGCAGCCTGCGCCCCGCCCTTTCCGCCAAAGGCTCAGCTTGGCGTTGGAGAAGGAGGAGGGTTCCGGCGCCGACGGTTCCAAGCCCGGCGACGGCGATCTTGAGAGGTGGTTTCACGGTTGCGAAAGCGGGGAAAGAAGGCCTCGGGCAAGGGTTCGCGAGAAAGGCGGCGCGCGCGCCGCCTTCTTCTCTTGTAGCCTTAGCAAGGCGAAGTTTCGACAATTTTCGCGGACTGCCGACGGGTTTCCTTCCGCTTTCTCCCGGCCGCAAGGGATGGGGATCAGGGCAGGAGCAGGATGTCGACGCGCGAGAGGCCCAACGGAAGCGTCGTCGGCGAGGCCACGACCTTGATCTTGTTCTGCGGTATGCCCGCCGCTTTGAGCGCGCCTGCGACCGCCTGCCCTTCGGCAAGGGCTGCGCTGAAGCTGTTGAGTTCGGCGAGCGCTCCCCCTCCGCCCGCCGCGTAAGAGATAACCCGAATCGTCCCGGGACGGGCGCGAAGCCCTGCGGCGACGGTGGTGATCTCTTTCCTGATGGCGGGGCTGAGGCTCCTATCGCCGGGGGGGAAGGTGATCGAGGCGAGCCGCAGCGGTTTTGCGGGCAGAGCCTTACTCTCTTTATGGGGTTTTGCGGGAAGGGCGCGGGGCGGCCTTCCGGCGGGCGCCGGAACCGGAAGAAGGGGGCGCGGCGGCGCGACCGGCCGTTGCGGAGGCGGCAGCATGGCGAGGCTCGCGGCCGGCAGCTTCGGCGCGGGGGAAAGAGAAGGCGCCGGCGGAGGGGGTGCAGCCGCCTCGGGCGCCGGCGGCGAGGGGATGCGCGGCATTCTGAGGCTCGATTCCAAAGGCGCTGGTTGCGGCCCTTGCCGCGGGCCGCCGGCCCCATTGGTCCCGTTTGCTCCCTCTTTGGCCTTTCCCGGCGCGCCTTCCGCGGCCGTCGAAAGCCCGCCTTTCTCTTGGAGAGCCGCCGTCAGGGGCGGCGGAGCCAGAGGTTTTGCTCGCGAGGAGAGAGATTCGGCGCTGTATTTGGCGTTTGCCCGGTCGGCGAGGAGGCTTCGCGTCAGCTTTTTGATTTCGCCTTCGGTGAGCCCGCGGGTCGGCGCCGGCGGCACGGTCGCGAGATTGGGGTAAGGCTCCTTCGCGCCCGCTGCGAGGTTACGGGTGTTGGGCGTCGTCTGCGGGTTGGGCGCGTTTTTGCTGGCGCCGGTGAGGTTGCGCCAGCTTTCGACAGGGTGGCAGGCGGAAAGGGCGGCAAGGAGCAGAATGCCGGCAAGAAAAGCCAGAGCTTGCGCCGCGATCCGGCCGCAGGCGCTGGGCCGGGACATGGGCGAAGAGCGTTGATGGGTCATGACGGCAACCGCGACACCTTCGGCGGCGGGCGGCGCGCCCGCGGCCCTCTCGAACTTGCTCGTCTCTCATGTATTGGATCGCGGGCGCTTCGTCACGACATTTGATCGCGACGGCCGCTCTCGCGCCGCCGTCGGGTCTCTCGCAAAGGCGTGCCGGGCGCGAGAAGGGTCACGGGAAATGAAAAGCGGCGATTGCGGGAAGCCCTCTTCGGGCAAACCGGCATCGGGGGACGGGGAAGAAAACAGCGCGCCTTTCTCCAAAGGCGAGATGGCGCGCGAGATGGCGCGGGTTGCCGAAGAAAGCCGGCGTCTCGTCGGCGAATTCCTGCAACGCCAGGCCGCCGGCGAGGAATACGGCATGGCGAATGCGCTCGGGATCGGCGCCGCCTTTTTCGAGATGACCCAGCGCATGCTGAGCGATCCCGCGCGCATCGTCGAAACCCAGCTCGCTCTTTGGCGCGATGCCATGAGTCTGTGGGAGCGCACGGCGCGGCGCTTTCTCGGCGAAGGTGTGGCGCCGGTGATCGAAGAGGGACCGGCCGACCGCCGCTTTCGCGACGCCGCCTGGAGCGAGAGCCCTCTCTTCGACTTTATCAAGCAAAGCTATCTGTTGACGGCGCGCTATCTGCAAGGCCTCGTCAAACAGGTCGAAGGCCTCGACGAGCGCACCCGGCTCAAGGTCGATTTTTATACGCGCCAATTCGTCGATGCACTTGCGCCTTCGAATTTTCTTTTGACAAACCCCGAAGCCTTGCGCACGACCCTCGAAAGCCACGGCGAAAACCTTTTGAACGGCCTCAAAAACCTTATCCAGGATCTGGAGCGGGGCAAAGGCCGTCTCGCCATCACGATGACCGACATGGACGCCTTCCGCATCGGCGACAACATCGCGGTGACGCCGGGGAAGGTGGTTGCCCAGAACGACCTGATGCAGCTTATCGAATACGCGCCCGCAAGCGAGAGAGTGCTGCGGCGGCCGCTCCTCATCATCCCGCCCTGGATCAACAAATTCTACATCCTCGACCTGCGCCCCGAAAATTCGTTCATCCGCTGGGCGGTCAAGGAGGGCCATACCGTCTTTGTCATCTCCTGGGTCAACCCCGACGCCCGGCTCGCCCAAAAAACCTTCGAGGATTACATGGTCGAAGGGCCTCTCGCCGCTCTCGACGCGATCGAGGCCCTGACCGGAGAACGCGAGGCGAATGTCATCGGCTACTGCCTCGGCGGAACCCTTCTCGCCGCCACCCTCGCCTATATGGCGGCGCGAGAGGACCACCGCGTCAAAAGCGCCACCTATTTCGTCGCCATGGTCGATTTCGCCGAAGCGGGGGAACTTTCCGTCTTTATCGACGAGGAGCAGCTTTCGGCGCTCGAAAAAGAGATGGGGGAAAAGGGCTATCTCGATGGGCGCGAAATGGCGGCGACGTTCAACCTCTTGCGCGCCAACGATCTGATCTGGTCCTTCGTCGTCAACAACTATCTTCTGGGCAAATCTCCGTTTCCTTTCGACCTTCTTTACTGGAATGCCGATTCGACGCGGATGCCCGCGGCGATGCACAGCTTTTATTTGCGCAACATGTATCAGAAGAACCTTTTGAGCGTCCCCGGCGGCATCACCCTCTGCGGGGTTCCGATCGACCTCCGCAAGATCACGACCCCGTCCTTCATCCTTTCCACCCGCGAAGACCATATCGCGCCGTGGCGCTCGACCTATATCGCAACAGGGCTTTATTCGGGACCGGTCCGCTTTGTTCTTGCCGCCTCGGGCCATATCGCC
>JAJYIC010000176.1 GCA_021790295.1 Pseudomonadota bacterium
GTCCTGGTCGAACGCTCCGAGGATCTCGGTGTTGTACCAATAGACGCCCGGCTGGTATTCGATCGAGACCCAGTTCGGCTGTTCCGCCGGGTCTTTCCGCGTGACCTCGATAGGGTCGCGGCGGGCGCCCGCGCGCGCGGACCCCGAAGCATTTTCCCAATCGAGAAAATCGTCGTCGGAAAGGCCATAGACCGCCGAAAGGTTCGGGGTGAAGGTCACGCCGTAGGCGGTAATCGCTTCGGAGAAACAGGGGAGGATCTTGAGTTGGCTCCCGGAGAAGACCGCCGCCGACGCGGTCGCCTCCAGGAGCTGCGCGATCCAGCGCGCGGCGGTGTCCTGGCGGTCGCAAAGAAGGGAGGCCGCGATCCCTTGCGCCTGGCAAAAGGTCCCGAAAGCCGAGATGTCGGCGAGGTTGCCCGAAGGAAATCCCGCGCCATAGGCGCTGTTGGTGAGAAGATCCGCGATTATGGAGTCGGGCCGCGCGTCGTCGGGAAAGGACGAGCCCGCCGTCCCCCTCTGGAAGCCGCAAACCTGGAATTGGATGGACGGGATCGCCGGAGTCTGCCCCAATTGCATCGGCGTCCCGGTGACGTAAGCGGTTTCCGAATAGCCGGGGTAAGGATCGGTGAAACCGCGCCCCGGCGAAAGCCCGGCAAAGACGCCGTCGGAAGTCTGCCCTTGGTTTCCGTCGTAACCGTTCAGATCGACCGCGGAGAGCCCTTGCGAGATCCCGCCGTTCGCCCAGATGATGTTGGCGCCCCCTCCCGCCAGGGCCGAGGCGCCGGTAAAGCTTATCGGCCCTTGGCAAAGGCCGAAGGCGACATCGACCGAATAGGTCGCGTGGTTGCCTTTCTTGCCTCCTCCGCCGCCGCCTCCGCCGCCGCCCTTCCCGCCTTTGCCTCCGCCCCCTCCGGTAAAGCCGGTGGCGTCGATGAGGTTGACCCCGACCTTGTGCGTTCCCCACAGCACGGGAACGACGGACCCGTATTGCGAGGTGTTGTAGCGCAGCGAATTGATCGCCGGCACATAAAAGGCGTTGGTAAAAGGCGAAGGCGAAGAGCCACCCATCTCAGCCTGCGCCCTTCATCGCCAAACCCCTTTTTGCCGCAAAACCGCCGTCAAGCCGCAGAGGACCGGGTCGGAAGAAAGCTCGCCGGCCGGCCGACCTTGCCGGGGCTCCCCTTTTCGGCGACGGCAGGGGCGTAATCCTCGAAACGGGGGGAAGAGGCCGGCCAGCCGCCGGCGGAGGAGCGCTGCGGCGCCCTCCGCGGCCGGGGCCCGCTTTCGCGCAGATCCTTCAAGACCGCCCTGCCCGCGATCGAGCCGCAGGCGAGGCTGCAATATTTGCGCTCTTCGAAACGGGTTCTGGTTTCGCCGGTCCTCCAATCGAAAGAGGCGCCGCAGAGAAGGCAACGCTTCGGCGCCGGCAAAGGCTGCCGCGCGCCCCCTGCGCGCCGCGCGCAGGCCAGGCTGCAATACCGTCTTTTCTCCCACCGCGAGCGCTTGCCGCCGCCTCTCCGAAAGACGCCGCCACAGAAGACGCAGGCCTTCTCTTCCGCGACCGTCTTTCTGCTTGCCGCCTGGGCGCAGGCAGCGCTGCAATAGCGCCTCTTTTGCCAAGGAGAAAGGCTGGTGCCCGCGCCTCTCCGATAGACGCCGCCGCAAAGGAGGCAGGTCTTCTCTTCGACAACCGGCTTTTTCCTTGCCGCCCGGGCGCAGGCGAGGCTGCAATATTTGCGCTCTTCGAAACGGCTTTCGCTTTCGTTCGCCTTCTTCTCGAAAGAAGCGCCGCAAAGAAGGCAAGGCTTCGGAGAAGGCAGGGATTGCTCGCTCATCGATCGGCCCTTCCTATTTGCCTGCAGGGAGGCTTCCGGTCCCGTCCTCTGTCATCCCTCCTCCATCCCCCACGAAAGGGCTGAAGAACCTCGCCGGGCGCCCCGACAAAAGCCCGCTTTCGGCCGAAAACCGCGTCACCCCGTGATGGACGAAGGCGTGGATCAGTTGCGGCCAGGCGGTGACGATCGCGCCATGGGCAAAGCAGCGCCCGAAACGGAAAAGGGCGATGTCTCCGGGCAATGGCGGCGCCTCGATCTCGCGCGCATAAGGGAGAAGCCCTTGCAGATAGCGCTCCTCCTCGCGGTGCAGATACCAGTCGGGCGGATAGAACGGGATCTCGACAAAAGGCGTGACGCCGGCCTTCTCATAGACTTCGGCCAAAAGGGTCAGGCAATCGACGGCGACGCCTTTGACCCGCCCCATATGGTGGTAGGGCGTCCCGAGCCATTCCTTCGCTTCGGCCAGAACCCGCAGGCGCTCGAAGGCAAACGGCTTGCGCGAAAAGAAATCCCACTCGGGCCGCCCCGCGCAAAAACCCTTTTTCGCTTCGGCGACGGCCAGCTCGTAACAGCCGAGACCGTCCCGCGCCTCCCAATCGGGCGGCAAAGGCCGTTCCTCGCTCACCCTTCCTCCTCGAAAAGCATCGGCTGCCTCGCGCCCCTTATCCAGAACACCTCCGTCCTCGGCCCTTCGCGCATCCATCGCGTCCCTCGCGGTAAAGTGTCGATTTTGTCTAGAACGCCGACAGCGCCGCGCGTCCTCCCGATGGGGCGATGTGGACCCTCGGCAACCGTGCGACATCATGGTAGGAGTGAGGGGGCGCCAGCCGCCTCGCGGCCCTTCGGCGCCTCGCGAGGCCATCGGAGCCGACGGGAAACGCAATCATTTACCCGGGCGGTCGGCCGCGCCCGAAACAAAGGCGAGAGCCATGCCAACCAGAAAAAGCCGCCTGGACGAAGCCCTTGAACTTGCACGAGACGCGAACGAAATGGCGAAGCAAACGCTGGTCGCCGCGCAAGCTCACACGCACGTCATGCTCTCGTTGATCGCCGTTTTGCGCGATACGGCGGCAATATCAAGCGACAGCGTTCGAAGCTTATTTGTCGGAGCCGCTGCGGTTATGGATCGGACAGACGATCAGACCGACGACAAAGCGACAAAAGAAACTTTAGCCGCATCAAGATCCTTTCTCGAAGAGATGGCGGCGGCGTTCCGAATTGAAATTCCCAGTAAAGGTGAGGCAAAACTCCCACAAAGGCATTAGGGCCTTGCGGTCGAGCCTTGACGGTGCGCGGAAACTCTATGATCTCAGCCTCCGTCCCCACACTCACCTTCCGACCCAGGCGCTGCCGTTGCAGATGACCGAGCAAAAGGTCCCGCGCCTCCCAATCGGGCGGCAAAGGCCGTTCCTCGCTCACCCTTCCTCCTCGAAAAGCATCGGCTGCCTTGCGCCCTTTACCCAGAACACCTCCGTCCTCGGCTCCCTTTGCGCAAGCGGCAAGCTTCGCTGCCGCGACGCCGCCTCGATGCGCCGGCAGGCGATCTCGAACCAGCGCGGCTCGATCTCGATGCCGATGAGTTCGCGGCCGATCTCGGCGCAGGCGACGCCGGTCGTTCCCGAGCCCATGTAGGGATCGAGGACCGTGGCCGATGCGCGCTTCAACTGCGTCAGGCACCAACGCATCAGCGCCATCGGCTTCTGCATCGGATGGTCGCGCAAGCCGTTGTTCTCGCCCTGCTTCTTGCAAACCATGCCCTTCCAGAGCCAGGAAAACACGCGGCTGGCACCGCCTTCGCTGTGCCAGGCGAACTCGACATCGCAGAAATCGTCCCAGGATGCTCTGCCTGCGAGCTTGTCCCAGGCGAGGAAGCGGCCTCCTTCCGGCAGCCGAGCCCGGTAATGATCCGCGCCCCAGATCAGGACCTCCGAGAAGCCGAGCAGTTGCGTCGGGTCGAACGGCAGATCATCGCCCGCGATCGGCGGGCAGCCGCGCGCTCGCGCGGCAGCGCCGGAAACGCCCGTAAAACCGTAGCCGGCCGTCCCCGAGCGGTGGAAATCGATCCCGTAAGGCGGGTCGCTGACGACGGCGAGCGAGGCGTCGAGCGAAGGCAGAACCTCGCGGCAATCGCCAAGGATGAGACGGCAATCGCCGAAAACCTCTTCTCTCACACTGCGGCCTCGGGTGGCGGGATATAAGGAAAGCCGCCGAAATTGGCTTCGTTGTCGAAGACGGTGTCGCAAGTCGCGATCGTATGGTCGCAGCCGGGCAGCAGGGTAAAAAGATCGCCGGCGTCGATCGGATAAGGGAAAGGAACGGTGACGACGATCGTCCCCGGGCTTCCCGGGCTGGCCGAGGAGATGGTGCGGGAAAAGCCGTTGTTGGCCCCGCTCGCCGCCGAAATGGTGCCGAAATTGTAAAGCGTCGAAGGGGTCGCGAGAAGGCTCCTCACGCCGATCGAGAGAGCGCTTTGCGCCTTGTTCGAAGCGACGCTCTCGGCATTGAGGCTGCGGTTGTAGGTGCAATGCGAATCGCCGAACGCCCAGGTGCATTGCGGCTGGAAAAGCCTTCTCGGATATTGCCCGGTCAAGAGAACGAGAAGGTTCGGGATCTCCATGTCGATCTTCGAACGCCCGATCTTGATCTGCCCGACGCGCCCCAGGTGAAGGACGAAAGAGCCGAGCGAATAGTCTCCGACCGCCGGCATGAAGAGACGGTCGACCTCGACCGCCGCGCCGTTGAAAAAGCCGAGAAGGGCCGCATCCTGCCAGGAAAGGGTGCCGACGAGATCGGGCGACGCATCGCCCGGAGGATGAGGAAAGATCGAAAGCTGCGCGCGGTCGGGATCGAGCCCAATCTTGACGCTGGTCTTGAGGCGGCTGAATAGAGGCCCCAAGGGAAAGCTCAAAGGCGCGCTTGACGCCGCATAATTGATCGAGGCGCCGTTCCCCGAAGCGTCCGGGGGCTGGAATGAGTTCGCCGGAGGCGACAAGGGAAATTGCGCCATCGAAAAGCGCAGGAACTGACCGCCGTAAAGGGCAAAGGTTATGAGGTCGGCAAAGAGCGCCGGGCTCGATGGCCCGAGCCCGTTCAGATAATTCTGCAAAGCGGTCGAAGCGGGTTTCATCAGATGAAAAGAGAGCGGAAGCTCACCTCTTTCGCGCGCCAGATCCGGTTCATGAACTGTTCGAGGCCGAGGCTTTGTTCGCGGAAGCGGCAGCGGAAATAAAAGCTGAAATCGGCCGAAACCGCAGTCCCGGAAGGCGGCGCCGCGGCAAAGGTGACGATCCCCGTCGCGCCGTTGACGCTATAGCTGCTCGAAAGCTGCGCGATCCCGTTCAGATAAACGTTGGAGACGACATTGGGTGCGAGGATCGGTTCATTGAGAGAGCCGAGCGAACGCACGAGCTGGAATTGCGTCGTCGCCCCGTCTCCGGTTCCGATCGCCTGCGCCGAAACGGAATTGTCGGTCGGGTCGTTGTAAAGAAAATCGTCGTATCCGCCTTGCCGCGACGCGATAAAGCCGAGAAGCGTCTGCTGATCGGCCGCGGGAAGATATTCGAAGGAAAGGCTCCACTCCCAGATCGGCCAGGGATAATCGGAAAGCCTCACCTCGCGCCCCGAGACCGCGCGCTGGACGCGGGTCGAGAAGATCGGCTTCCGCGCGATCGGATAGGCAAGGCCGATCAAGGCCGGGAAGACGGCGCTGCTCACTTCCTCTTCCTTCGCCTCGCCGCCCGCCACAAGATCCTGTGCGCAATCCCGGCGTTCCTCATCTTCCGCCGTCCTTCCGCGAGCGCCGCGAGAAGCCTTTCCACACCTTCGCCAGGCTTTTGCGGCGGAATCCTCTTCACCCCGCGCGCCGCGACGAAAAGGGCGATCGCCCGCAATTCCTCTTCCCGGTCCATCGTCTCAAGCGAGGGAGAACGCCGTTCCCCGCAGCGCGCGAAGGAAGGGCTGCGGGTCGTCTCCGACCATCTGCGCGAACCATGCCGAGATCGAGGAAGAATCGGCAGGCCCATGGAAATGAAGGTGAACGT
>JAJYIC010000177.1 GCA_021790295.1 Pseudomonadota bacterium
TATCGTCGGCGGCACGCGATCGACAAAAGAGGCGGCAAAGAAGGCGTTCAAGCGGATCGAGGCGATCTTCGCGAAATATCCGATCGCGGCGGCCTAAAACGATTGCGGGGCGGCGAGGCGGGCCTCGCTTTGCCGCCTCGCTTCCTTCGGCGGCCCCGCCGGCTCGGGGTTGGAACGCCTTCGGCGGATTCGCCAAAAAAGATTGGCCGGAACCCGAAAGTTCCGGCCAAGTTTGAACAGGGAGGCTTCACGTCTGGGAGACGTAAGGGTCCGTAGACCCTCTTCCCGGGTACAAGACCCGGAAACCCTCTCCGGCAACTTTCGCCGCCGAAAACTTGGTGCGATCAACGATCGCCTGGGACGCGAATGTAACGATTTATGTCAGAAGCACCACCGGGAATTTTTGCTGGCTCATCTGCAAAAACCGCAAGGCTCGTAGGGGTTTTTACGTATCGCCGGAGGAGCGCAAAGAGATTGTCCCTGAATACTACTGCGGTCGCAAGGTCAGCCAAGCCTGCTTTCGGCGACCTTGCGCAAGAGAAAGTCCCGGAACACGGCGATGCGCTTCGAGTTGCGCAGCTCTTCCGGATAGACGAAATACGCTTCGACAGGCGGCCCCGACAGCTCCGGCAGGACCCGCACAAGATCGCTCTCTTCCACCGCCACGAAATCGGAAAAAGCGGCGATCCCGAGGCCGCTTCTGACCGCACGCAGGATCGCATAGATATTGTTGACCGTCAGGATCGGCTTGCGCTCTTGGCCGGGCTTGGCGCCCGCTTCCAGGAGCCAATTCGTCTCCTGTCTCGGCGGCCGCGCATCTACGCCGTAAACGATGATCCGGTGCTTGTCGAGGTCCTCCGGCTTTTGCGGCATGCCGTACTTCTTGATGTATTCGGGCGCGGCGTAGACGTGAACCTTGATGCTGACGAGATGGCGCTGAATGAGATCGGGCTGGCGCGGCGGCGACATGCGGATCGCCACATCCGCCTCGCGCATCGAAAGGTCGAGTTCGGTGTCGTCGACGACGACGCTCACCTCGATCTCCGGATAAAGGTCGAGGAATTCGCGAATCCGAGGGGTGAGCCAAGTCGAGCCGAACGCCACCGTGGTCGTGATCTTGAGCGGCCCTTTCGGGCGGTCCTTCGACTCGGTGATCATCCCTTCGACCATCGACAGCTTGGCGAAGACCTCGCGGGCCGTGCGGAAGAGGAGCTCGCCCTGCTCGGTCAGGATGAGACCGCGCGCATGGCGGTGAAAGAGCGGGACCGCGAGGCTCTCTTCGAGCGCGCTGATCTGGCGGCTGACGGCGGATTGGCTGAGATTGAGCGCTTCCCCGGCATGCGTGAAGCTGCCGGCCTCCGCGACGGCGTGAAAGACCCGCAATTTGTCCCAGTCCATCCCGTTGTCCCCCAGCAACCGCTTCTGCGGGCGCGCCCTTTGGGCTTGGATTCCCTCGAAAGCGCTCATTCGGCGGCCCGCCTCGTCGCCGCATCCTCCGCTTCGGCGAGGTACTTTTCGGCTTCGATCGCCGCCATGCAGCCCATCCCGGCCGCGGTCACCGCCTGCCGGTAGATCTTGTCCTTGACGTCGCCGGCGGCGAAGACGCCGGGAACCGCCGTCGCGGTCGAATCGGGCCGGGTCTTGATGTAGCCCTCTTCATCGAGAGAAAGCTGCCCGGCGAGGAACCCCGTCACCGGCGTGTGGCCGATGGCGATAAAGACGCCGTCGCATGGAAACTCGCCCTTCTCGCCGGTGATGACGTTCCGCAAGCGCACAGCCGTGACCCGCGGCGGCTCCGGCACGCCCACAATCTCCTCGACGACGCTGTTCCAGAGAACCTCGATCTTGGGGTTGCGGGAGAGCCGGTCCTGGAGGATTTTTTCGGCGCGCAGAGAGCCGCGGCGATGGACGAGAGTGACGCGCGTCGCGAAATTCGTGAGGAACATTGCCTCTTCGACCGCGGTATTGCCGCCGCCGACGACGACCACTTCCTTGCCGCGGAAAAAGAAACCGTCGCAGGTTGCGCAGGCCGAGACGCCGAAACCACGAAAGGCCGCTTCGCTTTCGAGCCCGAGCCAACGCGCCTGGGCGCCGGTTGCGATGATCACCGCCTCGCCCGCGTAAACATCGCCCGAATCACCGGTCGCGAGAAAAGGCCGCCCGGAGAGGTCGATCGCAGTCACGAGGTCGGAGACGATCCTCGTGCCGACCGACTCCGCCTGACGGCGCATCTCTTCCATCAGCCACGGCCCCTGGATCACCTGCGAGAAACCCGGGTAGTTTTCGACATCGGTCGTAATCGTCATCTGCCCGCCGGGCTGCAGCCCGGTGAGGAGAAGTGGCGCGAGGTTGGCGCGCGCCGCATAAATCGCCGCCGTCAGTCCGGCGGGTCCGGCGCCGAGGATCAAGACCTTGCTCTCGTGGCGCATTCCGCAACTCGGTTCCTAGAAGCCCAGCACTATATCAGTTCTCGGGAAAGCGGCGGGAAGGGGTGTCGGCGCCTCAAAAGCCGAACATATGATCGAGGCTGAAAGCACCGTCGCCTCCGAGGAGCCCGTGGTAACCGAAAAGCCGGCAGGTGGGATCGCGCACGAGGATATAGGCACCTTCCCCGGCCTCACGCCGAATCGCCGGTTCGAATTCTCCGTGATAGGACCAGAGCCGTGATCCCGAACAGGGAATTCTCAGCCTCCTTTTCGCGACCTCGCGCCCTTTGCCGTCGAAAAGGATGAGATCGGTCGTGCTCGTCCGAAGCCAGGGTTGCGAAGCAGGATAGATCAAATGGCACAAGGTGTCGAAGCCCTCCTCGCCAAGACGCAGGAAAAGGCGCGTCGAAAGGCCCGGAGGGCGCCCCGCATAGGATTGCGGCTCGTTCCGATAGGTGAGGATGGTATTGAAGACGTGCGCGCCAAAACTCGTCTCGGCGGCCTGTCCGCTCTCGCGGTGGCGATAGCGGAAAATCGCATGAAGCCAGCCGTCGGCCTCGCCCCCTTCGGCGAAATCGTAGACGAGTTCGAGGTGTCCATAGCCCTCGCCGAGAGAGGCGGCGCCGCTCACGGCGTCGAGGTCGAGCGCCGTGCCGTGCGCGCGCGGCAGACGGCCAAAGGCATGGCGCGCCGCCTCCCGCCCCTCGGCATCGTAAAGGATGGCGGCGATCGGCAGCTCCTTTTGCGCCGTCGCCATCGGCGTCGGCAGAATGGTCGTTTGCCACTTCCCGCGCGGCAGAATCGGCGCCGGCAGCAGGTACCCCTTGCCGAGGGTCGCGGCGAGAGAGGGGATCCTCGGGTCGGGCGAGAGGTCGCTGCGCTCGACGTTGACGTGGGCGATCCGTCGCCGGCCCGCACTCACCACCTCATAACGCGGACGCACCATATGCCTTCCGGCATAAAATTCGACCTGGCGAGGCCACAAAAGCCCGGGCAGAAGCGCTCCGACATCAAGAGGAAGCGTCGCAAAGGGAGGGATCTCCGGAAGGATCGCCGCGGCCTTCTTCTCTTCGCCCATGGGAACGAGCGCGAGCGCGCCCGAAGGGATCGGGCTCGGGTGGCTGTTTTGCACCCATAAGACCACCTCTTCGCCGGGCGCAGGCGCCGGCAGGCCGGCATAGCGTTTGGCCGGCCAAGCGTTGGCGTCATGGGTGGACGAAAGCGTGCGCTCGCTCTTGCCTTCGCCGTAGAAATCGAGCGCGTATTTGACGATGTCGTGTCCCGCCGCGCCGACGACGTGAAGAAAGAGCTGTCCCCCGAATTCGGGGAGCCGGAAACGCGCGCGGATCTCGCGGCTGTCGAAGAGGATCGCGGCGGCGGCGGGCGGCAGGGTTTCGCACCATTCGGCGAGGATCTCGCCGCTCTCGGCGAAGAGCGTCAGCCACAGCCTGACGGTGCGGGCGCCGTAACCCGCCCAGTAATTGGCGGTGACGAGACGCGTATGGAGACCCTGGCGGTCTCGAAAGAAGGCAAAATTGGTGACGAAGTTGAGAGGATCGAGATAGCGGCCCGGGTTGGTGAGGCGCTTCTCGCAGAGGCGCATGGCGTCGAGGGTAAAGAGGCTCGCATCCTGCGGCAGATAGGGGCGCAACTGCTCGACGAACCGTTCGGCGTCGAAGGCGGCGACAAAGACGGCTCGCGCGCGCGAGCGGGAAAGAGCGGTCAGAGGCTCCGCCTCGCATCCCAAAACCTTTTCGCCGAGCCTCGTCACGTCTTGCACATAAACCCCGGCGACCCTGAGATCGCCCGTTCCGTAAAAGGAGAGAAAGGCTTCGGCCGCGCGCTCGCAGTCGACGATCGCCACCGGCGAATGGCGCGCGAGCGCCGCGCCAAGCGCCCGCGCCGGGGGCGCCGCGGTGGGATGGACAAGGGCCTTGTAGAGCGTATTGCCGCCCACCCTGTTGTCGAAGGTCTCGATCCCGAGGGCCATCATGCTTCGGCCGCCCTGTTCTCCCTCAATCTTGCCGATACAACCGGGTGTGCGCCGTGGCAAGGCGCGTTCGTCAATGATCCGGCCGAAACTGCCGCTCGCGCCGCAGCGGCAGGAGCCGGCAGGGCGGCGGCGGTTCTCGAGCGATGCCTTTCTTGGCCGCGTCGAGGTCGATGCCGCCGCGCGCAAAAACGACAGCGACCGCGCGCACCGAGACGACGCCGATAAAGGCGCCCGCGACGACGTCGGAGAGATAATGCGCGCCGACGACAAGCCGGCTTACGGCGATGATCGCGGCAAAGAGAATGTAGGATAGGAGGTGGCGCGGCCAAAGGCGCCAGAGAGCGGCCGCAAGCGCCACGACGATGACGGTATGGCCCGACGGGAAAGACCAGTGATCGGGCCGCGCGGAAAACCACGTAAACGCGTAAAGATGCGAAGAGAAGAGGAGCTTCGGCCGCGCGCGCCCGAAAATCAGCTTCATAATATCGACAAGGATCCCCGCGGCGGCGAGCGCGGCAAAGAGAAAGGCGGGAACGGCCGAGGCGGCGCGCATCCGCGCCGCAAACGGAGAAAGCCGCGGCAACGCCCCTCCCCAATGAAGCGCGGCAAAGCCGAGCCCGAACGCGAGAAAATAGGGGAGGCCGAGACCGAGTTGCCCGATGAGGTCGAAGAGGTGGTGAACATCGGGCCCTTGGGCATGAAAGAAGAAGGCGATCGGGCGGTCGAATTCGGCGATCGAGACGACGGTGAAGAGCGCCGTCGCCGACGTAAAAAAGAAAAGGCGCGGCCCCTCCTCGTCGCGAACGGATCGAAAGCCGGCGGCGAAAGAGCGGCCGAGGCCGCGGTAAAGCCGCAAAAGGGGAGGCGCGGCAAGAGCGTCCCTCTCGACGATCACGCGGTAGAGCGCCCAGGTCGAACCGTAAACGAGGAGACCCGCGTCGACGACGTCCGATAGAAAATGGGCGCCCTCGGCAATGCGCGCCAATCCGACGAGCCCGCCGAAGGCGAGCGCGGCCGCCTGTGCGCGCCGGCGCCGCCGCCCCGCGGGGACCAGAAAGGCAAAGCCGACAAAGCCGAAGGCGAGCGCCGCGTCACCCGAGACGAAGGAACAGTTTGTGGGGCACTGCCCCGAGGGCAAAGGCGCCGCGGTGAACGCCCGCGTCCCGCCGAACGCCTGGGTCTGGAACGGGCGGGCGCGGCCCCAGTGATCTTTGAAGAGGGTGTTGGTGAGAAGACCGGGTCCCAAAGCGAAGGCGGCGACGATGAAGAGAAGCGCCTTCAAATCGAGCCGCCATAAAGGCCGCTTCAAGAGAAAGAGCCACGCCGCGGCAAAGGCGGCGAATAGAACAAGACCGCGCGTCAGCCAAGGGATTGCTCGGTGGAGCATGAGAAAAGGCAGAAAGTGCGCGAGAAGAAAACCGGCGGAGGGCGCGTAAAAGAGCTGGCTG